>CADBTG010000131.1 GCA_902797475.1 uncultured Lachnospiraceae bacterium
CGAAGCCTTTTTATCTGCCGACGAATCTGCTTCGGGAATTTGTCGGGGTCACGAAGGACCTCTTATTCGGAAATATGTAACGGAAAGGAGAAACGGATCCATGGAAGAATATCGGAATCCCGATTTTTCTGCACCGGATCTCACCATTGAGCGTGATCCGTCAGACCCTGTGCAGGGCAGCAATGCGGGCAATCTTTCGTATAAATGCCCGAACTGTACGATGCCCTTAAAGTTCGATCCGCATAAGAATCTGTTCGTCTGCGAATACTGCGACGGAACTTTTCCTCTTGAGCAAATCAAGAACGCCGAGAATGAAGAGACCGGATATAACTGGAACGAATACCGCGAGGAAATCCACGAGGAAGTCCTGACCGGAACGCGTTCCTATGTCTGCAAATCGTGCGGCGCCGAGATTGTCACGACGGCTGTTACTTCGGCAACCAAGTGCCCTTACTGCGGCAACGTGCTGCTCGTAGCGGACAGCATTTCCGGCATGCTGAAGCCGAACAAGATCATCCCCTTTGTCATTGACAGACCGGAGCTTGAGCGGCTTTTCAACGCATTTGTCAAAAAGAAGAATTTCGTGCCGAAGGTCTTTAAGAACAATCCGGTTCTTAAGGAGGTCGAGGGCGTTTACGAGCCGTTCTGGCTGTACGATTCCGGCGTTGACGGCCACGCCAATTACGAAGGAACGAAGACACGCTCCTGGAGCGATTCGAAATACGATTACACCGAAACGAAGTACTACGACATCGCGGTGGACGGGGACATGCATTTCTCAAACATTCCCGCCGACGGCAGCAAGCGTCTGGCAAATGACATGATGGATTCCCTTGAGCCGTTCGATTACAGCAAGATGATCGATTTCGAGCCCGGTTATCTTTCCGGCCATATGGCAGAGCGTTTCGATGAGGATGCCGACCACAATATCGAGCGTGTTAAGCGCAGAATGTGGACGAGCGCGGATACCGTGCTTCGCCAGAGCGTGACCGGTTATTCCTCGGTTAAGAAGACCGGCGGCTCACTGCAGCAGTTTGACCGGGATGTCAGATACGCGCTGTTCCCGGTATATGTGTTTAACATCGGCTATCAGGGCAAAGATTATCACTACGCCGTAAACGGTCAGACCGGCAAGATTGTCGGCGAGCTTCCGTTCTCGAAGGCGCTTTACTGGAAGTGGAAGCTGATCCGTACGGGTCTGATTTTTGCCGCTGTATATGTCATTTCATTTTTCCTGCATTAGGAGGAGGTCATCATGAAGAAATTATTCATCTGCCTGCTCCTTTTGGGGAGCATGCTTTTCGGATTTGCCGGCGTTGCGGCAGCAGATGACGGGGATTCCGGCGAGCTGAAGGCCGGTCTTTCCGAGAACGGCGAATACTATTATTACAACCGTGTCATCGATCTTACCGAGACACTTTCCGCAGAAGAGCGCAAAGAGCTTTGCATGTATGTGTTCGATTTCATGGAAGCCTCGAAGTGCGATTTGCAGGTCTGCTTTTTGAATTCGCTTGAGAAGCTCGGCTTTGCGTCTGCGGACGAGTTCGCGGAATACTATTATGAGGCGAAGGATTATCCGGTCGGCTACGGCAAGGACAGGACCGTTCTGTTCATGATTTACGAGAAGGAAGCAAGACAGTGCCATGTCGTATTTTTCGGCGCGTCTTCGATCTTCTCGACATGGGAGGTTTTCAAGGCCCAGCTCGTGACGGAATACTATGCAGGGCTCGGAAACCATTATGACGCGTGTCTTGATTTCGTGAACCGGCTTTATAAGAACATCGATCCTACGGTGACGGCGAAGGAACTCCGCACCGACATGATGAATTCGGAATACTTTAAGCCGTTCCACAACAATCACACCGACCGTCTGCTCGATTTCTCGGGACTGCTCACGGAAGACCGGGCGAATGATATCCGCAAGAGACTGCAGGACATCCGTGACACGTTCGGAATCGACATCATTGTCCTGACGGCACCGAATGCCGACGGAAAGGACAGCGAAGTCTTCAATGACGATTTCTATGATTACGGCGGCTTCGGTGAGGGACCGGACAGAGACGGCATCATTCTGTTCGTCAACATGGACCCGAATGTCCGTTACTATACGATTTCCACCTGCGGCTCCTGCATCGACAGCATTCCGAATGACTACATCGAGCAGATTTATGACCGGATGTTAGACAGCTTCGCTGACGGCGCGTACGGAGACGGCATCGAAGAGTACGTGAATTCGGTTGCCCGCAAGCTTAGCGCGGGAAGCGATACCTTCAACGGAATCCGCCCGGAGGACATCGTTCTTCGTCCGGATGCAGATCGTGTCGTGGATCCGAAAGGTGTTTTAAAGGATTCCGTTAAGTCTGAACTCGAGGATATGATTGCCGAGGCCCGTGACAAATACGACACCGACATTCTGGTTCTCGTGGATGAGGATGCGACCCTGTATTATTTCCCGGAAGAATATGTGAAGCGGTACTACAATTACATGGGCTACGGCGAAGGCAGCC
>CADBTG010000132.1 GCA_902797475.1 uncultured Lachnospiraceae bacterium
ACGGAATAGCCCTTCTCCTCAAGGATTTCCACCGTAAGGTCGATCGGGAATCCGTAAGTGTCGTAGAGACGGAAAGCGTCCTCGCCGCCGAGCACGGTCTTGCCGGCAGCCTTCATGTCTTCCTCAAGACCGGCAAGGATTGAAAGGCCCTTGTCGATTGTCTTGTTGAAAGCTTCCTCTTCCTTCGTGAGGTTCGTAAGGATAAATGCTTTCTTCTCCTCAAGCTCCGGATAACCGTCCTTCGAGCAGTTGATTACGGTCTTGGCAAGCTCCGCCATGAACAGTCCGTCAATGCCGAGCTTGCGGCCGTGTCTTGCCGCGCGGCGGATGATTCTTCTAAGCACATAGCCTCGTCCTTCGTTTGACGGCATGACACCGTCGGAAATGAGGAACGTCGAACTCCTGATATGGTCGGTAATCAGACGGATGGACACATCATAGTCTTCATTCGTCTGATAGGTCTTTCCGCATAGCTCGCAAATGCGGTCACGAATTGCGCGCATCGTATCGATATCGAATACGGAATCCACATCCTGTACAACTACCGCAAGACGCTCAAGGCCCATGCCGGTATCGATGTTCTTGTTGGCAAGCTCGGTATAGCCGCCCTTGCCGTCGCCGTCGAACTGGGTGAATACGTTGTTCCAAACCTCCATGAAACGGTCACAGTCGCAACCGACCTTGCAGTCGGGCTTGCCGCAGCCGTACTTCAGTCCGCGGTCATAGTATATCTCGGAACAGGGGCCGCAGGGACCTGCGCCGTGCTCCCAGAAGTTGTCGCACTCTCCCGTTACCGGATCGCGGTAGAAACGGGTAATCTTCTCGGCGGGAACGCCGATTTCCTTCGTCCAGATATCGAAGGCCTCATCGTCCTCACCGTAGATCGACGGGTACAGGCGCTCCGGATCCATTCCTACAACCTGCGTCAGGAATTCCCAGCTCCAGGCAATTGCTTCATGCTTGAAGTAATCCCCGAACGAGAAGTTGCCGAGCATTTCGAAAAATGTGAGGTGTCTCGCGGTCTTACCGACATTGTCGATATCACCGGTACGAACACATTTCTGACAGGTCGTCACTCTCTTTTTCGGCGGAACCTCAAGGCCGGTGAAATAAGGCTTTAAGGGAGCCATGCCGGCATTGATCAGCAAAAGGCTCTTGTCGTTCTTCGGAACGAGCGAGAAGCTGTTCATCTTAAGATGGTCCTTCGACTCGAAAAAGTCGAGGTACATTTTCCGTAATTCATTTACGCCGTAAGCTTTCATGTATATCCTCCGTTAAATCCCGAATATCGGGAAATATATCAGTTCAGCGGTATTTCGATGGCAGGATCCTGCATCGCCCCGTACCACGCGGGTTTCTTCGTGAGTTTTCCGACCGAACGCTTATAAAGAAGCGGATTCTCGCCGGTACGCCACGAAGCCTCGTCGTAAAGACCCCAGACCGTAATCGAATCGAGATTGATCTCTCCGGCCTTCACGCCCTGCTCGACATAATAAAACAGTTCCTTATAGCGGATGGCCTGAAGCTTTTCGATGCCCTCCGCGCGTGTCTTAGATCCGATGTCAAGCTCGGTAATCTGCACGCAGTAACCGTTTGAAGTAAAATACTTGGCCGCCTTGTAAGCACGGTCACGCATCGAATCCATCGTTCCGAGGTGGCACTGCATGCCGATGCCGTCGATGTTTCCGGCCTCCTGCACGCTCTTAAGCACTCTTACGATGCTTGCCATCTTATCGTAGCAGTTGTAATCGTTATAGTATAACTTCGCGGTTCCGTCACTGTATTTTCTGGCAAATGCGAACGCATAATCAATGAAATCCGGTCCGATTGTCGCATACCAGTTGTTCTTCTCCTTGCGGATGCCGTCAGAATCGCCGCTTCCGATATCTACGGCTTCGTTGACGACATCCCAGGCATAGATCACGCCCGGATATTCGGTCTGGCAGAATTCCATGACCTGCTTAATATAGCTTTCAAGGCGCTTAAGCATTGTCTCGCGGTCGCAAAGCTCACCCGAATCGGTATAATCCTTCGTAAAGAACCAGCGGGGCGTCTGGGAATACCAGCAAAGCGTATGGCCTCTTACACCCATACCGTTTTGCTTGGCTATCGTAAGACCGTTCTGAATGCCGATGAACTGTAAGACAGGTTCGGTATCGGTATCCGGCAGGCCCTTCTGGCACGCCGTACGGTTCAACAGGCTGTCAGGCTTCATTTCGTTCTCGAACGTGAAACTGTTGAACTGTTCTTTTACGACATCCATATACTCTTTGTTGTGCATCGTCGTATTTGACACTGCCACACCGATCTTAAAAACATCCTTATACCGGTCCTTTAGCGTCATATGCTCAACAACGCTCTCAGGCTCGGGTGTCGGCGTCGGGGACAATACTTCTGTCGGCGTCACGGGTTCGGTCGGCTGTTCTGTAGGTTTCTTCTCGTCCTTGGTGCAGCCCGCCAAAAGAATGCAAATGCAAAGACACAGAACCGGAATCAAACGGGTTTTAGAAAACATCGTAAACCGCCTTTCGGATAA
>CADBTG010000133.1 GCA_902797475.1 uncultured Lachnospiraceae bacterium
GGCCATCATCGACCGCATCGCAAGACGCAAGCGTCTCGGAAAAAAGCTGCATATCATCATCAATGCCGAAGGAATCGGAGATTCCAACGGAATGGCCAAAAGAATCGAGGCCGCCACGGGCTTGGAAACCAGGGCGACCATCATCGGTTATATTCAAAGAGGCGGAAGCCCGACCTGCAGAGACCGCGTATTTGCCTCTGTCATGGGATCGAAGGCCGTTGACATTCTGGTAAGCGGCGGCCGTGACAGGGTTGTGTGCTACCGCAAGGGCGAGTTTACGGACATGGATATCCATGAGGCGCTTGCCATGCAGAAGGATCTCGATAATTCGCTTTGGGAGATTTCCCGAAAGCTTTGCAGATAGTGAAGGAGAGTCATGTACCATCCGAAGAATTACAAAGCAAACTGCCTGGTTCCGATTCCTGATGACTATCTGAACGGTCAGTCTTTGGGCGTCCTGAAGGATATGAAGTACGGCGCATCGAATCTGGATGACGCCGGATGCGGACCGCTTGCCGTATACAATGCGTTGCGGTATCTCGGCAGGCCCATGAGCCTTCCGAAGGTCATGCGTGAGCTGGAAACCTACGCGGCCCCAATCGGCGCGAGATTCGGTACTTCCGCAATTCTGATGATGATTTTCTTCTTCCGGCATCATGTGCGTTTTCGGATCATCCGGAGGATTAAGAAGATTGACCGCAGTGAAGCGGGAATCATGATGTATTGGACAAAACGTCCGGTCTTTTCGGGCGGACATTATGTCTTCTTCAAAAGAGACGAAGACGGAAAGATGACGGTTTACAACCGTTACAGCAACCGGGACGAAATCTATCGGTACGAATCCGTTGGGGAGATGGTCCCGCAAAAAAGAATTATACTTACATTTGCCTTAAAAGATAAGGCACCGGGGAATGTTACGGAGATGGGGGAATGAAAGGAGAAAACATGGAACAGACAGAAACAGAACAGAAGGAACAGCGGAAAAGCAGAAACAAACAATCCTTTTATCGTACCTACATGATTACTTTAATCGGGGTTCTTTCCGCAGCAGCAACCGGATTAATGCTGTTAGAGTTTCCGCTGTTATTCATCGCCCCTGAGTTTTACAAGTTCGATTTCAGTGATCTTCCGGCGATTATCGGCTCTTTTGCCCTCGGGCCTGTGGCGGGTGTCAGCATCGAGGCGCTGAAGAACCTCTTAAAGATACTGTTTGTCGGATCGAAAACGAATTACATCGGCGAGCTTGCCAATTTCGGTGTCGGCGTATGTTATGTGTTGCCGGCGTCGCTGTTATACTATTATCGTAAGACCAAGAAGAGAGCAGTAGCCGGGTTGGCATTGTCCACGGTTATATGCGTTACGGTCGGCTCCCTTCTGAACGCATTTGTCCTTCTTCCTGCTTACAGTAAACTGTACGGTGCCCCGATGGAGTACTTTATAGGGAAGGGCACAGAGGTGCACGGCATTATCAAGGATCTGCAGACCTTTATTCTGTTTGCGGTTGCACCGTTCAACCTTTTGAAATACGGCGTGATTTCGCTGATTACAATTCTCATCTACAAACGGATCAGCCGGGTTTTGAAGAATCCTTTGGAGAAAGTCTGATGGAACAGGAAGAGAAGGCATTAAGCAATCCGGATCCTGCGGATGCGGTTTTGACGGAGTCCGAAGCAGCGACAGTTCCGCAGGAGGATTCCCAAGATGAGTTTGTTCATGAAGAGGGCGAAGTGGTCATTACAGGACCGCTTCGCTTCTCGGATTATTTTGCGTTCCGGCTTCGGTACGGTTATTTCAGCGCCGCATCGCTCGGTTTCTGGGCGCTTGTTCTTTTGTGCGCTGTTTTTCTGATTGTCGGCTGGGACAAATACGACACGACGATGAAGGTTGTGCTTTTCGTCGTACTCGGCTTTGTGCTTATATACCAGCCGTTCACCACTGCGTTACAGACTTTGCAGATGACTGCCAACCTGAAAATGCAGAATGTCGAATTCCGCTATACCGTGAATTCGACCGGAATTCTGGTAGAGGACGGAACAAACCACGAGGTCATCCGTTGGGATATGTTCCGGAAGGTGAAGGAAACCCGGAAGCGGTATTTCCTTTATGTGATGAAGAATTCGGCATTTATCTTCGGCAAAGACGTTCTCGGCGAACAGGAAGCTGCATTCCGCAGATTTCTTGAGAACTGCCCGGTGCGGAAGCAGGGATAGGAGGATTATGGTAGCGGAAAGCCGCTCGGCGGAAGAAACCTTTGCCATGGGTGAATTCATGGCGAAAAAACTGAAGCCCGGGATGGTATTATGCCTGAACGGAGACCTCGGCGTGGGGAAAACCGTTTTCGTTAAGGGAATCGCGCGCGGCCTCGGCATAAAGGAGCCTGTCGTGAGCCCCACATTTACCATTCTGCAGGAATATAAGGACGGACAGATTCCTCTCTATCATTTCGATGTGTACCGGATTGAGGACGAAGAGGAAATGTTCGAAATCGGTTTTGACGATTATTTGTACGGAGACGGCGTCTGCCTGATTGAGTGGGCGGAAAATGTGAAGGGACTCCTTCCGAAGGACGCCGTTTCGATTACGATTGAAAAGGATCCGGAGCAGGGTCTTTCTTACAGAAGGATTACGATTGAGTAGGGAGAGCGTATGAAGATTTTAGCGATTGACAGTTCGGGACCGGTTGCTTCGGTTGCCGTTGTTACGGAGGATGCGGTGTTAGCCGAGTACTCGGTCAATTTCAAAAAAACGCATTCCCAGACGCTTCTGCCGATGATTGAGGAGATTCTTAAGATGACGGAAACGGAGGGGAAGGACCTTTCCGCGATTGCCGTCACCGAAGGCCCCGGCTCCTATACGGGACTTCGCATCGGTGCCTCGACCGTGAAGGGGCTTGCACTTGTCTGGCAGATTCCGATTGTTCCGGTATCCACGATTGCGGTTTTGGCAGCCAATTACGCGGGTCACGAGGGTCTGATCTGCCCGATACTCGATGCGAGAAGAGGGCAGGTTTACGGCGGGCTGTACCGCTTTTTCGGAGTTACTCCGGTTGCGGAGATCGAGCCTTGCTGCACGCTGCTTTCGGAACTGATTTCGGAAGTCAACCGCCGCGGGGAGAAGGTGATCTTCCTCGGGGACGGCGTGCCGGTTCACCGGGAAACGCTTGAGCGCGAAGTAACGTGCGGGTTCACATTTGCCCCGATGAACAAAGCGCTTCAGAGCGCGGCATCCCTCGGGCTTTTGGCGGTCGGGCTTTTGAAGGAAGGAAAAACCGTTACGGCAGAGGAGATGGTGCCGGAGTATCTGAGGCAGTCCCAGGCGGAACGGGAGAGGGAGGAACGTCTTGCAAATCGTTCACATGACTGAAAAGTGGATTCCGTCGGTGCTTCTGTTGGAGCAGGCGTGCTTTTCCGAGCCATGGAGCGAGGCCGGGCTTAAGGAGGCTGTCGAGTCGCCCTTATACCGGTATTTCGTGGCATGCGAGGACGATGAGCTTCTCGGATACGGCGGAATGTTTCTTGCGGGCGATGAGGCAAATGTGACAAATATCGCCGTGGTGCCGCAGCTTCGAAAGAAAGGCGTCGGGACAGAAATCGTCCGGGCACTTCTGTCGGAAGCAAAGAAAAACGGTGCCGAAAAGGTATTTCTGGAAGTGCGCGTCGGGAATGAACCGGCGAGACATTTATACGAAAGATGCGGATTGGTTGAGGTCGGAATCCGAAAGGATTTCTACCGTGGCCCGAAGGAAGACGGGGCCGTGTACATGTATGAGATTAAGAAGGCAGAATGAGCGGAGGTTTGTATGCTGGAAGTCAGTTTGCTCGGAACGGGCGGCATGATGCCGCTTCCGGGAAGGTTTTTAACTTCCTGCCTGACACGTTTCAACGGCAGCAGTCTTTTGATTGACTGCGGGGAAGGAACGCAGGTGGCACTGAAGAAAAAAGGCTACAGCTGTCATGATATCGACGTGATTGCATTTACCCATTATCACGGAGACCATATCAGCGGCTTGCCGGGGCTGCTTCTTTCCATCGGTAATTCCGAACGGACCGAGCCGGTTACGTTGATCGGACCGAAAGGACTGACCGAGGTGGTCGGCGCGCTTCGTGTCATCGCCCCCGAACTGCCCTTTGAACTCAGATTCATTGAACTCACCGAGCCGGTCATGAGCATACCGCTGTTCGGATATGAGCTTCGCGCTTTTAAGGCAAGGCATAACGTGACCTGCTACGGATATTCCCAGCTTATCAGCCGCGCCGGGAAATTCGACCCCGAAAAGGCCAAAAAGAACAATGTTCCGCTGAAGTATTGGAGCAAACTGCAAAAGGGTGCCGTAATCGAGGCGGACGGCAGAACTTATACGCAGGATCTGATTCTCGGACCGGAGCGGAAGGGACTGAAGCTTACTTACTGCACCGACTCGCGGCCGACCAAATTGATTGTCGAGAGCGCAGGTGGGTCGGACCTTTTGATCTGTGAAGGCATGTACGGGGAAAAGGGCTCCGAAGCGAAGGCAAAGGAACACAGCCATATGACATTTGCCGAAGCCGCGGAGATTGCAAGAAAAGCAGAGGTTTCGGAGCTTTGGCTCACGCATTACAGCCCGGCACTTGTAAGGCCGGAGGATTATGTGCAGACGGCAACGGAAATATTCCCGAATTCCCATGTCTGCAAGGACGGCAGGGCGACGGTTCTGCATTTTGAAGAAGAGGAGTAAGACGGTCCGAAAGGACAGGCGGTTTTATGAAAGGTACTTATATTCTGGCAATCGAATCATCGTGTGACGAGACGGCGGCGGCAGTCGTTAAGGACGGCCGGCAGGTGATTTCCAATATCATTTCGTCACAGATTGATTTACATACAAAGTACGGCGGAGTTGTGCCGGAACTGGCATCGAGAAAGCATATCGAGAAGATCAATCCCGTTATTACCGAGGCTCTAAGCGGTGCCGGCATGACGATTCAGGATGTTGACGCTGTTGCGGTGACATGCGGCCCCGGACTCGTGGGAAGCCTTCTGGTCGGTGTGGGAGCGGCAAAGGCCGTGGCATTTGCCGCGGGCAAACCGTTAATCGGCGTGCATCATATCGAAGGTCATGTGGCAGCCAATTACATATGCCATCCGGATCTCGAGCCGCCGTTTCTGTGCCTGATTGTTTCCGGCGGGCATACGCATATCGTCGTGGTGGAAGACTACGGCACTTACCGGATTATCGGGCGTACGCATGACGACGCGGCAGGAGAGGCGTTTGACAAGATTGCGAGAGCCATCGGGCTCGGGTATCCGGGCGGACCGAAGCTTGATAAGCTTGCCAGACAGGGAGATCCGAATGCGGTTCCTTTCCCGCGGGCGCACATTGACGGCTGTCCGTATGATTTCAGTTTCAGCGGGCTGAAGTCGGCGGTTCTCAATTATCTGAATATCGA
>CADBTG010000134.1 GCA_902797475.1 uncultured Lachnospiraceae bacterium
CGCTCGGAAAGTCCTCTGCGCCTTTCCGACTATTATCTGACCGATAAGAAGAGTGAACTGATGCGCTGCCATCTGCCGGAGGTAACGCTTGCACCCGGCGAATACTATGTAATTTACTGCTCCGGCGAGGAGAAGGAAGGCCATGCGCCGTTTAAGATTTCCTCTTCGGGCGAGGCAGTTTACCTGACTGACGGCACATCGGTGCTTGACATGCTGAAGGTGCCCGGAGACCTGGAGCCGGATAAGAGTTACGGAAGAAACGACAAGACATTTGTCTATATGGAAAATCCGACGCCCGGGTCGGCCAATTCCGCCGGTTATGCATCGCGTGTAGCGGTGCCGGTGCCCGATGTGAAGCCCGGTCAGTATGCCGACGCCGTGACCGTAAAGCTTTCCGGAGAAGGAACCATCTATTATACGCTTGACGGAAGCCGTCCGACGGAACGTTCGTCGGTTTACAGCGGCCCGATCACACTGAATACGTTTAAGACGATCCGTACCTTTGCAAAGGACGGAGACCGCGTCAGTGACATCGGAGAGTATACTTATCTGGTCGGCATCGAGCATACACTTCCGATTGTGTATGTCAGCATTCCGGAGACCTCACTTACCGGTGATAACGGCGTCATCACGAATATTCAAAAGACAATCGAGAATGAGTGCGTGCTTTCTCTGTATGAGGACGGCGAGATGAAATTTTCCGTTCCGTGCGGCTTCCGGCTTCACGGAAATGACAGCAGAAAAGGAGCAAAGCAGAACTTCCAGCTTCGGTTCCGCTCCGAGTACGGCCCCGGCAAATTACACTATCATCTGTTTGAGGATCGCGATATCGATTCGTACGATTCGCTTCTTCTTAAAGGCGGAAGCGAAGACTATCCTTATGCCGTAATGCGTGACGAGCTGAGCACCGTAATGTGTGACGGACGCACGCACCTTTATGTGCTTGCGTGCAAGCCGTGTATCCTTTATCTCGGAGACCAATACTGGGGCATTTACTATCTGAGAGAGCGTTTCAGCGACGATTACGTGGCTGACCACTTTGATGTTTCCGCGAAGTCCGTTGACCTTCTGTTCAGCTACGGCGGCGTGCAGAGCGGAAGCGCAAGAGACTATAACTCGCTTCTCGCGTATTGCAAGAAGAATGACCTGTCCATCGCGGAGCACTACAATTACGTGATGGAGCGGATTGATGCTTTGAGCCTGATGGATTGGTATATCTGCCGTTCTTATGTCGGCGACAAGGACGTTGCCAATATCCGGTATTTCCGCTCGACGGAATACGACAGTAAGTGGAGATGGATGTACTTCGACCTTGACTGGGCGTTCTGGCATACAACCGACAAGCCGATTACCGGCTTTATCAAAAATGACGACCATAACATTCTGATGGTGAACCTGCTGAAGAACAGGGAGTTTAAGGACATGTTCTTAAAGCGTTATGCGGAACTGATGGATTCCTTCCTGAATGAGCAGTTCATCACGGCGGAGATTGACCGATATGTGGAGATTCTGACGCCTGAAATTGAAAAGGACCGCGCGCGTTGGGGCTACAGCGTGAACGGCTGGAAGAGTTCCGTGCAGAAGCTTTACGATTATGTGAAGGACGGCGCCCGGGACAAGAATGTTCTGAAGGATATTAAGTCGTACTTTAATCTTTCCGATGCCCAGATGAAGGAGTATTTCGGAAATCGCTGGACACAGTAAGCCATACAGACGGGGGAGAGTATCGTGACAGGAAAGAAGAAAAGCGGCATAGCCCTTCGGCGCAGACAGTTTTTGCTGGCGTTGGCGGCAGTATGCCTGATTGCGGTTATTGCGGAAGCCGTGCTGTTAATCCGCACATTTTCCAAAAAGAATAACAAAAAGACGGCGGAGATTACGCCGACGGAGATTCCGAAGGTTGCCCAAAAGCCGACGGATACGCCGAGCCCGACTCCTGAATTGGAGCCTGTGTTTACGACAGTCTGGAGACTCGCGAAGGAGAAGACGACTTATTCGGACGGAACACTCAGTAACTGCTATTCCTATGAGTATGACGATCAGGGTCGGGAGATTAAAAGAGTTATTTACGGTTCGGACGGCGTGACGCCGGAGGAAACGGTTTTGTTTCACCAGGACCGAAGCGGCATCGTCATTACCGAGCATTGGGTTCCCGATGAGAACGGGACCCTCAGGGAGAAAAAGTGCTTCTTCCTGACATGCAGCGGGGTTTCCATAGACAGTTTGTGGAAACAGAATCTGTATCTCGGCTCGGGAGAGATTCTAACGAGCTGCGAATATGACGAGAACGGGAACCTGACGGGTGAACTGAAAGGATACCATCAGTTTCTGGATGATCCGCCGTATCATTCTACTGTGACGATCAATGCTTACGGACAGCTGGTTTCGCATGTGGAAACAGGCCCGGATGGAGAAGTCACGGGGAACTATTCTTTCCAATACGATAATCTCGGCCGACTCACGGATATTATCCGTAACGACGATGGCGGCCCCCGTGAGCATATTGCATATCGTTATGAGGACGATCTCACATATGTTCTCATGAATTCGGAAGAAGTGCGCGGATATATCTATAAAGACGGTGTTGAAGTCGGTTTGTTCTGCGAGTACGGCGATGCAGATGCATGGGAGCGGATGAGCCGGGAGTATGATCCGGACAGAAGCATCGTTGTCGGGTATGAAATGTGGTATCATTTTCCGAAGGGAAGCTTTCCGCATAACGCGGAATCCTTCGCAAGGGAAATCAGCGGATGCGACTATACCGTGTATTCCGAGGGGATGACGGCAAGGCTTCTCACAAAGACCGAATGCAGAGACGACGGGCAGCCGCTTAGGGAGATTTTCAGTGCGGACGGAATGGAAGATGTACGCATTGCCTCAAGCCTTATGGAAAGAAACTTTGAGTACGGCGATAACGGACGGGTCAGCAGGATCGAGTCTTCAGAGGGCATCGTTACCATGGCATTTGACACGGACGGAAACATGATACAGTACAATAATGATTTTTACGGATTCAAAACCGATTATGAGTGGGCTGCCATCCCAATCGCTTTATACTGATTGAACGGCTCCGGCTGTGCAATATAATGACAAATGTGTGGAGGAAGAGAAAGTGGAGAACAATCAGAAGAAGGGAAAGTTTGCGCTTTCCCGCAAACACTTTATCATCGGCATGATCGGGCTTTGCCTGGTGGCGCTGATTGCGGAAATCGTGCTTTTGGTACACGGATTTAAGAAGAAGCCGAAGAAGACCGTGGACAATACGCCGACACCG
>CADBTG010000135.1 GCA_902797475.1 uncultured Lachnospiraceae bacterium
GGCGCCGTGGGGCCAGGAAAAGGCGCCGCGGGGAACCAGGAAAAGGCGCCGCAGGGACAGGAAAAGGCGCCGCGGCACAAAAAAACCGGGACGGACCTGAGGGCCCGTCCCGGTTAACTAACGTATTTACTTTTACTGGCTGATCGAATCCGTTACATCCTTAACGGTGTCCTTGTCGGTGACAATGGTCGCACCTTCAAGGCCGGTTACGTTGATGTTGCGGTTAACCTTGGCATCGTAGGACTCGGCGTTGATGATGTTGGCAAGATCAATGCCGGTGGCCTGCTTCATGGACTCGAAAACCTTGGCCATGACAACCGGTACGTTGCCGGCAACCTGGTCAACACCGTTCGTGCCGCCTTCACCGCCGCCGATGATCGTGATCTTATCAATCTGCTGCAACGGAGCGGCAACCTGAGCTGCGATCTCGGGAAGAACCTTGATCATCATCTCGGCAACGGCTGCCTTGTTGTACTTCGCGTAAGCTTCGGCTTTCTTCTCCATGGCCTGTGCTTCAGCAAGACCCTTGGCTTCGATCGCCTTTGCCTCTGCTTCACCTACGGCACGGATACCTTCAGCCTCCTGCTCCTTGGCGAAGCGGTATGCCTCAGCCTGCGCCTTGCGGGCTTCTGCTTCACGCTGTGCCCCGAACTGCTTGGCTTCTGCATCTCTCTGACGCTGATAGAGAATGGCGTCGGCCTTCTGCTGTGCAGCATACTTGTCGGCTTCTGCCTGTTTCTTAACTTCTGCTTCGAGGGCACGTTCCTTAACGGCTACGGCCTTCTCCTGCAATTCGATCTCACGTTCCTGCCTTGCGATGTTTGCATTGGCGGTCGTTACTTCGATAGTCTTACGCTGCTCTTCCTTCTGAATCTCGTAAGCCGCGTCGGCCATAGCCTTCTTGGTATCGGCATCGAGCTGAAGTTCGGACTTCTTGATGGCGAGTTCGTTCTGCTTCTTCGCGATTTCGGTCTGCGCCAGAACGGCTGCATCGTTACTTTCCTTATCGGCATTGGCCTGTGCAACCTTGATGTCTCTTTCGGACTCGGCACGGGCAATGGCAGCAGCCTTCTTAATCTTAACGATGTTATCAATACCGAGGTTCTCAATAACCTCGTTTCCGTCTACGAAGTTCTGCACGTTGAAGGAAATGATATCGAGACCCATTGCTGCAAGGTCGGGCTCGGCATTCTCTTTAACGAGATTGGCGAATTTCTGACGGTCGGAAACCATCTCTTCGAGCTTCATCTTACCGACGATCTCACGGACGTTACCTTCCAGAACTTCACGCGCTACGGACGCAACATAGTCGGTAGGCTTATTAAGGAAGTTCTCTGCGGCAAGACGCAGACGATCGGGAAGATTACTGATCTTTACGTTAACGGTTGCATCAACATTGATATTGATGTAATCGGCGGTCGGAACCGCGTTGCTGGTCTTTACGTCGATCGGAATCAACCGGAGATTCAGCTTATCGAGACGCTGGAAGAACGGGAACCGCAAAGCGGCACGTCCGATGACGACTTTGGACTTCTTTCTGGCACCGGAAACAATGTATGCCATATCCGGCGGAGCCTTAATGTAGCTGGCGATTAAATAGAGCACCAGAAGAACGCCGAGGATGATCGCAACGATTATCAACGGATCAACATTGTCGAACAGTGCTTCTTCAAGGAAGCTTAACATAAAACCCTCACTTTCCCGGTTTCGGCCGGTGTGGCGGCGAAACCGAACACATAGTTTTGAGGCCAACACCCCTGCGGACTTTTCTGTCCGGCTTTGACAAATATTATAGAAAAACCGGGGGGAAAACACAAGTTAAATGTTTGTTAAATAATTTTTACCTTCAAAGTAAACCACACTTCCGAAGCAAGACAAACAAAGGTCGCATTTTTCATAAAACAGTTGCTTATCACCGGGAAAAATGCTATCATATACCATATATAGTCAAAAATAGGGATATTGTATCCATTTTTTCCGACAACCTGTTGATAACGAGGGTCGTCGGGAGAGGAGAAGGCATGAAATATACCTTTGCAAGCCATACCGATGTGGGCATTCGCAAGAGCACAAACCAGGACAGTTTTTGCATCCGGGAAGCTGAGACGGACAAGGGTACCGTTTTCTTCGCGCTTCTTTGCGACGGCATGGGCGGACTTGCCAAGGGCGAGGTGGCCAGTGCGACGCTGATCCGGGTCTGGAGCGAATGGTTCGAGAAGGATTTGCCGCACATTCTGGCGGGAACCGGAATTCTCGAGGAAGTCAAAGCCTCCTGGACGCGGCTCATGGTCAGCGAGAACTACCGGATCGGGCAGTACGGCTTACAGCATAACTTCAACCTCGGCTCCACATTTACCGGAATCCTGGTATTGGAGGGAGGCAATTATATCATCGGACATGTCGGCGACACGCGCTGCTACCGCATTACGGACGACGGCGTGACACAGCTGACGGACGACCAGACGCTGGTCGCCAGAGAGGTGGAGGCCGGCAGGCTGACGCCCGAGGAAGCGGCAGTCGATCCGAGACGGAGCATCCTGCTTCAGTGCATCGGAGCATCCTCCTCCGTGACCCCGTCCTTCTATCTCGGGGAAGTGAAAGCCGGAGAGAACTACATGCTTTGCTGTGACGGCTTCCGTCATGTCGTTACCGAAGAGGAGTTTTTCGAGGCGCTCCGCCCCGCGGCCAACGCGGACGAGGAGACGATGAAGGAGCACCTTCGCTCCCTTGTGGAACTCAATAAACAAAGACGCGAGACTGACAACATATCCGCCGTATTGATCGGCGTCAGAGGAGACTGAAAGTGGCAGAGATCGGGCAGGTAATCAATAATAAATACGAAATCCTGAAGCTCATCGGCAAGGGCGGCATGTCCCGTGTCTATCTCGCCATGGATATGAATATCCATAAGCCGTGGGCCGTCAAGGAAATCGACAAGACGGTCAGGGACCAGAACAATGAGGTCATCATCCAGAGCGCCATCGCGGAAGCCAACCTCATCAAGGAGCTGGACCATAATGCCATTGTCCGGATTGTGGATATCATTGACGAACCCGACAAGATTTTCATCATCGAAGACTACATCGACGGCGAGACGCTGAACGCCCTCATTTTGCGTGAGGGAGCCCAGCCTCAGGAAAAGGTCATAGAGTGGGCCATCCAGATTTGCAGCGCTCTGGAGTACCTGCACACCAGAAAGCCGCCTATCATTTACCGCGATATGAAGCCGGCAAATGTCATGCTGAAGCCGGAAGGCAACGTGAAGATCATCGACTTCGGTATCGCAAGAGAATATAAAGAGCATAACACCGAGGATACCAAGTGCCTCGGAACAAAGGGCTACGCGGCACCCGAGCAGTTCGGCGGCAAAGGACAGACCGATGCGAGAACCGACGTATACTGTCTCGGCGTGACACTTTACTATCTCGTGACGGGCAAGAACCCGAGCGAGCCGCCCTATGAGATTTACCCGATCCGTTACTGGAACCCGAGGCTTTCAAGCGGACTCGAGGCCATCATCTTAAAGTGCACCAGGCCGAACCCGGGCGAGCGTTTCCAGTCATGCGCGGAGTTAAGCTACGCACTGCAGCATTATGAGGAATATACGGCGCAGTACCGCGCCAAGCAGCTTGTCAAGGTGTGGAAGTTCGGCGCAGCCGTTGCGGCGGCGGTTGCTTTCATCATCGCCGGCAGCATCGGTCTCGGGAAGAGACGCGGCAAGATCAATACCGACTTCGATTTCAATATGAACCAGGCGGTCCGTGCCACGGACGAACAGGAGAAGCTGGCATTTTTCACGAAAGCCATCGAAATCAAGCCCGGATCGGCAGAACCGTACCTCGGCATCGTAAAGATGATGAAAGAGGACATGGTCTTCGACGTAAAGGAAGAGGAAACGCTGAAGAAACTTGTCATTCCGAATCAGGAAGCGTTGAAGCGTGACGGTGATTATGCCGAGCTTGCCTTCGAAATCGGCAAACTGTATTGGTATTACTATACCTACGGCACGGAGAATCAGACCGATAACACGATGTTTAGAAGAGGCGTCGCAACCGAGTGGTTCAGCGATGCGGTTAACTACGGCCAGACGGACGACGAGTTCTATCTGATGGCAAGCGTGTACCGGGATATCGGTGAATTCAACAGCACGATTGAGCTCAAGATCATTGAGGGAGACGACGGCGGTGCTTATAAGGCGCACTGGACGAGTCTTCGCGAGATGGTTTCAAGCATCGATTATTCGACGCCCGAGGTTGTGGAGCTGGAGATTTACAACCAGTTTATCGATGCCGTCATCGCCCGCATGAAGGGCTTCCGTAACGACGGCGTGCCCTATTCGGAAGTTTCCGCCATGTACGAGAAGGTTGTGGCGGGACTTCAGGAGATCAACCCGATTTCCGAGCTGAACGTCGGGAAGAAGGAAGCCATTCTCGCCAAGGTCGAGACGGCGAAAGAAGTCATTGACACGAACTATAACAAAGGAGGAAGGAAAACGGAATGAGCGCAGCGGGTTGGATGGCATTTTCTATAATCTGCTTCACCCTGGCAGGGTTGTTCCTTGCCTTGTCCGTCCTTCTGTTTATTCGTTATAAGATTCCCCGTGTAATCGGGGATCTGAGCGGTAGGCAGGCGGCCAAGGAGGTAGCCGCCCTGCGTGGAGACAGCGAAGCTCAGAAAACAGCAAGAGCACACTCCGGACATACTTCCGACTTCAAAGCGATGGCAATGGCGCATGAGAATAAACGCCTTGACCTGATTGATGATGAGGGAGCAGGTCCGACCGAGGATTTCGGAATGTCGGGAAAGGCGGAGCTTTTAAGCCCGCCTAAGACCGGAGTCCTTAACGAGAAGCCGGAGGCGGCAATCGGCATCACACAGGTGCTGAACGAAACCGGCGGCCCCGTGGTCTTCGAGCCGGGCGAGGAAATCCGCTCGACCGAGGATTTGCGGACGATTTCCCATTTTGTCATTACAAAAAGCGTGACGGTAATACATACGGAAGAGTATGTATGAGACAGAGGAGGATCGGAATGAAATACAGAAAGGATAAACCGATTGTCAGGGCGCTGGCACTTGTGCTTGCGGTATTCCTGGCTTGCAATCTGCTCCCGACTGTGCCACGCACGACGCAGGCCGGGGAGGGAGAACCGGCATTTACATTCAGACTTGTGAACGGAGATAATACACTGAATGTTTCGGGAACCTATGCGCTGAAGCAGGGCGGCGAAACCGTCCTGAGCGGAGAGTTTTCAGGCGGAAGCGCAACGGTTACCGGCTTTACGGAAGGCGGGGATTATTCCCTTTCGGTAGCTTTTGGAAAAGGATACGCGTTTGACACGACAACGCAGGCGTTTTATAAACAGCCTGACGAATATCCGTTAACCGGTCTTACGGACGGATCGAATATCTCGGTTGCCTGCGAAGGGTACAGCTCGGTTTCCGTAACCGGTGCCGTTATGGCCGGAGAGAATCCGCTTGTCGGCGCGGCTGTGGAAATCACCGAAATTGACGGGCACGCACTGACGACCCCTCTTTCCGCAACAACCGGAGAAGACGGAACATATACAATCAGTGTTACGGCACCCGAAGGCGTAACCCTGAAGGGAACCGTAAAGAAGACGGGGTATATTTCCGCGGCCATCGGCGCGACACTTTCCGAAGGGGCTTCGTTCGATACGGTGGTTTTGACCGGTGCGACCGTGACATTTGCCCCGGGCGCGAACGGGAAGATTTTCTGCGGAGATGCCGTTTTTATCGAAGAATCGGAAATCAAGGAGTATCCTGCTGTTGGTGACGTGTATATTGAGGTTAAACCTGAGAATGGATATCAGATTGCTTCCGTTACGGTCGGCGGCATTTCCGTACAGATTACGGACGTGACTTATTATGAGGGAACGTTTTCCGTATATGACAATATGACGATTGCCGCGACTTTTGTCAAGAAAGACGCGACCCCGCCGGTGCTTTCCTTCGGCGAGGGCGAGGACAATACGTTCTTCCATGCCCCGATAAACGGAACGGCATGGGGTAGCGGAAGCGCAACGAAGATCCGCCTTACATTTTCCGATCAGCAGGGCGAAGGCGAGGCAGTCAGCGGCGTAAGCAAGCTGTATGTTTACCAAGGTGACCTTGGCGAAGGGGAAACGAGTATTTCGGGTAAAGGAACCGAAACCAATGTCAGCGGATTAACATATTATGATGTTACAGTCAGCGGCGACGGTTCGATTTATATGTTCCAGCTTAGCGACGGGGCAGGCCTGTTGTCGCCCATTCTGCGGGTAACGATAAAGCAGGATACGGGCATTCCGTATGTTAACGATACACGCCTTTCCATTGATGAAACCAATATAAATAATACGGGCATTTCGGAGTCCGCAAACGGATACTCCTCCACGCAGACCATGTACCTGTCGGTCGGTGTCGGTGATGAAGGCGGTTCCGGAGCGAAGCTCGTGACTGTGTACAGAAGATCTTTCGGATCGGCACAGGAATTTACGGCATTCGGTTCTTATGAGGTTACGAATGACCGTGTGTCCGTTCCGCTTACTTTGGAGCAGTTCTCCACCCTGACGGAGCTTGCGCTTTCCGTTACGGACAAAGCCGGAAACGTCAGTGAGACGAAGACACTTGCCGGTTGGGATAAAGGCCTTACCAAGAGTGCAGTCATCATTTCGCAGACGGCGGGCGGACCGGAAATTACCGCAACGCCCGATGCAACGCCTGTTGTCATCGGTGAGGGAGCCGCGGCGGCGGATTATTTCAAGGAGGCTCCTTCCTATACAATAACCATCACGGATCCCGCCGGAGAAGAGGCTGCGATCACGGATGTTACCATCTCGGTTAACGGAACGCCTTTAACCGCGGATGCAAACGGCACGAGCTTTGAAGGAGAATTAAAGTCCGGCGTGGCATTTGCCATTACCGATCCGAAGGACGGCGAGGGTAACCCGCTTTATACGGAAGGCGAGAATACTATCCTTGTCAGCTGTAAGAACGCGCAGGGACTGCAGACGGTTAAGTCGGTGAAGTTCCATCTGGACAGCACGGCACCGACTGTTTTGGCATATAACGCGGTTGGCGCGGACGGCGTTACGACAAATGTGACCGCCGACGGGCTGCTTGCAAACGGACAGGTCGAGATTACGGTAACTGCCGAGGATTCGGATTCCGGCATTCGCGAAATCCGCGTTTACAACGGAGAAGAGCTTTATAAGACTCTTACCGGAACGAATTCCTTCACATTCCCCGAGACGGCGGAAGACGAGCAGAATTATACCGCGGCCTTTACCTTTGTCGCGGTGGATGCCGTAGGCAATGAGAGTACGCTTTATACGCCTGACGCGGACGGCAACGGAAACGTTACGGTTTCCACGAAGAAGCCGGTTTATGAGATTACGAGCAACCCCGAGCCGGTTACGGACGGCGACGGGCGTGAATGGTTCACTGCGGCGCCGGTATATACCATTGGCGTGCAGGTTCCGGTATTCGGCGTTAACACCATTGAAATGTGGGTGAACAGAGCCGATGAGACTGCCGCGGCGGATGATTCCGTGACAACAGATTCCCTTACGGTGAGCCTTTCCCAATACACTCCGAACACTGACGGCTCCTATGTCATTACGCTTCGCGTGACGGACGGGCTTGGTGTTTCGTATGACGAAAAGACGATTACCGCATGGATAGATAACACGAAGCCCGTGGTAACGGGATTTGACGTAACTCCCGCGAACGACGACAAAACGCTTCGGTCGTTCTCTTACGGAAACTACGCGAACGGCGACCTCAAGGTGACTGTTTACGCAGAGGACGGTTCGGCTACAGCGACGGAAGCAACCGCCGGCGTGCAGAAGGTCAGACTTCTCATTAACGGCGAGGGATTCGGCGAAGCGACAGCCGATGAAGAAGGCAACTTCGTATTCACGGTTACCGCGGACGACACCGATGAAAACGGACTTCTCGTCTTCAGCGCGATTGCCGTTGACGGCGCCGGAACCGAAAGCGACGAAACGAGCCTTGCGCCTAAGACTTACGACGAAGCGACCGGAGATGTCATCAGCGGAAATGCCGATTTCGAATCCGAGCAGTTCGTTATTGAAACGACTGCACCCGAAATCATTCTGGCTCTTCCGGAGACGCTTGATTCCGGAAAGAAGACCATCGACGGCCAGATCTGGTACGGCGGAGAC
>CADBTG010000136.1 GCA_902797475.1 uncultured Lachnospiraceae bacterium
CGGCGGTTATCCGGGATCCGTGGTGATGTTTTACGATTTCACAAACGGTGCCGTCTACCGGCCGTTTCGAAAGAGAAAGAATGTCGCGTATTCCGATCCGGCGTATGCGGACGGGAAGTACTGGGTTCTTCAGGGAGATTACGGAAAGAAAAAGGTTACGCTGTATTCTTATCTGCCGGGCGAAAACCCTGTGCCCGAGGCAACCTTTGGCATGGACGAGGTCAGCCTTTACAACCTGCGCATCCTCGGAAATCCGGTTCATGTGGTGAGCCAGGACAGCGAAAAGGCGGTGTGCTATTTTCCGGAGAAATTCTCGATAGCGCTCACGCCTCACCAGACTGTTGCACTGATTGAAGAGGACAGGGTCTACCTCGAGGAATGGGTCGAGGAAGGCTGGGATGAGGAGCTTGACCGCGCCACGGAGCAGTATCGCTATTACCACAAACTGGTCGTCAAGGACCTTGGCGGGAATACGATTTCCGAGGAGGTCGGAGCGCTGTATCAGGCGCCGGACGGGACGTTTTGGATCAGCTGACCAAAGCCCGTGGCAAATGCCACGCAACACACTTGTAAAAAGGGAGAAATCACATGGGGGAAAAGCGCTATTTTAAGGCCGGAGAACTTGATGACATCGCTTTCGTTGTCATCTTCGCCAGGTATCGGAATCAATGGGTGTACAGCCTTCACAGAAAGAGGAAGAGCTTCGAGCATCCGGGCGGGCACGTGGAGCCCGGCGAAACCGCTCTCGCGGCTGCTTTTCGGGAGCTTTATGAAGAAACCGGAATCACGGACTGCTACATGATTCCCATGTGGGATTATGAGCAGATTTGGGATGACGGAATCGGCCGGAACAACGGTCGCGCCTACTTTGCCATAGTGCATTCGCTCGGGAGCCTCCCGGAGAGCGAGATGGAGCAGGTCATGCTGTTCGACGATGTCCCGGAGAATTATACTTATGACAGGGACGAGGACCGCGTCAATCTTGCCCGGATAGAAGAACTTTTGAAGGACCGTCCCCGCGGCTACAAGCGGGTGGTTGTCTGCCCGTATGACAGCGGATGGGTGCAGGATTTTCAGGCCATTCGTTCGGAGCTCGCAGGGGCTCTTAAGGACCTGGCAATCGGCATCGAGCATGTCGGGAGCACATCGGTTCCGGGACTTTCGGCCAAGCCGATCATAGATATTGACGTTATTATCGAGGATACGTCCAAGCTCCCTGATGTCATTGCGGCGCTTGCCTCCATCGGTTATGTGCATGAAGGCAACGGTGAAATCGAGGGACGGGAGGTCTTCGGCTACGATGGCAAGGAACACCTCAGAAGGCATCATCTGTATGTATGCGCGAAGGATGCCGCGGAGCTTCGCAGGCACCTCATGTTTCGCGACTATCTGCGAAGCCATCCGGAGGAAGTGCGGGAATACAGCCGCGTGAAGGAGGAGGGCGCAAAGAAATATCCCTTCGATATCGACGGCTACATTGCATATAAATCCCCGTATATTGAGGGCGTTTACAAAACCATCTTTCGGATGTAAAGTAAGGGCGGACATGGCATTTGCCATGGAAAAGGAGAAATCATGAAAGTTTTGGTATTAAACGGAAGTCCTAAGAAGCAAAGCGACACATTCCGGCTCACGGAAAGCTTTCTTCGGGGACTGAATAAAAAGGAGAGGCACGAGGTTACCATAATCGATGTAATCGACAAGAACATTGCGCCGTGCCGCGGTTGCTTCGGCTGTTGGGCGAAGATGGACGGGCACTGCGTCATCGAGGATGACCAGAACGGGATTCTCGACCTCTATCGAAACGCCGACCTGATCATCTGGAGCTTTCCGCTTTACTGCTATGCGATGCCGTCGCATCTGAAGGCAGTCATGGACCGGACGATTCCGCTTGTGAAGATGAAGATGGTGGAGACTGCCGACGGAAGAGTGCAGCACGAGGCACTTGCTGATTTTTCAAGGATTCATACCGTCGTCATCTGCGGGTGCGGATTCCCGAACTGGGACGGCAATTTCGACGGGCTGCGCATCATGTGCAAACATGCATTTTGCAACCCGACGATGGTTTGCGTTCCGGAAACCCCTCTGCTCAATGTTCCGCAGGCGGCGATTGTGGCAGATCCGCTTCTTGCGAAGTTCGAGAAGGCCGGAGAAGAGTACGCGGAGTCGTTCACGCTGTCTGCCGATACGGTTGCTTCGCTTGAGTATCCGATGATTTCCAGGGAAGACTATCTTCGTAACGTTAACGGAGGCTGAATCGGATGGTAGCAGGAAAATGAGAACACAAATCATACGGGGCTGGTTCAGAATCGTTGCCGGCCTCTTCGTTTTTGCCTTCGGCGTTCATCTGACCATTTTCGCCAATATCGGGCTTGCACCGTGGGACTGCCTCGGCAAGGGCATCTCGCTTCACACCCCGCTTAATTACGGAATGGCCATGACACTTATGGCGATTGTCATTCTGGGCATCGACATCCTCTTA
>CADBTG010000137.1 GCA_902797475.1 uncultured Lachnospiraceae bacterium
CATGGACAAATACGTCCGTGCCGAGGCTGCGCTTAGAAACGGGGCTGACATCGTCATCGAGCTTCCCGTCTTCAGTGCCGCAGCCAGCGCGGAGCTGTTCTCGGAGGGAGCTGTAAGAGCATTTGCCGATTTGGGCGTCGATGCCGTCTCCTACGGTGTCGAGTGCGCCGGCGGTGAGGCCTCATTTAAAAAGACCGTATCGGAAATCCGCTGTGCCGCTGCTTTCTTCAGCGAAGAAAGCGACCTCTACAAGGAACTTCTTAAGGAGGGACTTTCCTCCGGCCGTTCCTACCCTGCCGCCCGGCTCGATGCCTACCGCAAAATTACCGGGGACGAGGGCGCCTCTCTTTCCGCCCCGAACAACATTCTGGCAGTCGAATATGAGAAGGCCATGCTTCGAAAAGGCGTCGCATTTTCCTCTGTTCCGATTGAACGGATCGGCAGCGGATACCATGACACGGACGGCGGGGAATTTGCCTCGGCAACGGCCATTCGCGGCATGATGGAGGCGAAAGCTTCCTGGCTTGCTTCCGTTCCGGAAAATGTGCACAGTCTGTACGAAGAGGCTCTCCCGTACGCAGTATGTCCCAACGATTGCAGCGGACAGCTGTTCTCCGCCCTGCACGGTAAGACCGCAGAGGAACTTGAAGCGTTCGCAGACATCTCGGGAGATACCGCAAGACGTCTTTTTGAGGCTGCAAAACAGCCTTTTACATGGACTTCGCTTGCGGAAGCCATACAGGAGCGGTCCCATACGCTTTCGCATGTAAACCGTGCCCTGTGCCATGTTCTTCTCGGCATCACGAAGGAGGCCGACAAAGCATACCGGAGCATGCCTCATATCCCGTATCTGCACGTTCTCGGCATGCGAAAAGAGGCTGCACCGCTTCTCGGGCAGCTTGCGGAACAGTCTTCCGCCCCGCTTTTAGTAAGGCTTAACAAGGACCGGAAAGCCCTGCCGGAAGCCGCGGAGCGCCTGCTTCAAACCGAGCTCACGGCGACCGCGTTATTTAACCACGTTCTGTTCGGAAAAGGCGCAACCGTTTCCGACGAAAGGCTCCGGAAATTCTTAACCGTATAGACAATGAAAAAGGCGCAGCCCGTTCGGCTGCGCCTTACTGTTATCGTGAATTACTCGTCGATGTTCTCAAGGAACGTATTCTCATCAAATTCGAAATTGTCATCGTCATCCTCTTCGGCGGAAACCGTCGCAATCGGATCATCGTAAACCGTAGCGGCTTCCTTCGGATTGAGCTGCTGATAGAGCTCCTGACGGTTAGCCGCAACAACATCGTAGCTCTCCTTCAGGGTCGCCACCAAGCCGTCGAAATGATCTCTTGCGGAGGAGTAAGCATTGTTCAGAATCTTCTCCATATCCGTCATGATATCGTTTGCATAGCTGAGGGCACCGGTACGAATCTGGTTCGCATCGTTGTTGGCGCTCGAGAGCATCTCCTCTGCCTCGCCGCTTGCGGAAGCAACCATCTCATTGGCTCTCGCATAAGCCTGCTGCATGATCTCGTGCTCGCTTACAAGCTGTCTTGCCTTGCCTCTTGCCTCTTCGATAATCTGCTCGGCCTTCTCTTCGGCGGCAGCGATGATGGAATCACGGTTGGCGATAATCTTCTGATATCTTCTGATTTCATCAGGTGTTCTCTGCTTCAGCTCGTCTAACATTTCAAAGAGTTCTTCTTTGTTAACCGATACCTTTCCGGGCTGCAGTTTGATCGGCTTGCATCCTTCCAGATATTCATAAATTCCGTCGATCAGCTGCTCAAGACGATTGACCATGACTTTCTCTCCTTTGCGCAATTGTTAATTTGATGAATTATTTAACTCCTCTTACTTGCCTGATAACTTATCGTAAATATCCTGTTTAACTTCCTTCGGCACCAGCTTGCTGATGTCTCCGCCGAAGTGGGCGATTTCCTTTACGATGCTCGAACTCAGATAAGAATACTCCACGCTCGTCGTCAGGAAAATCGTATCAATCTTCGGATCCAGCTTATGATTCAGCTGGGCGATCTGCAATTCATACTCGAAGTCGGTAACCGCACGAAGACCTCTCACGAGAATGCGTGCATTCTTCTTTTTGGCAAATTCCACGGTTAACCCGTCAAAGGTCTCCACCTCGACGTTGGGAATGTCTTTGGTCACGCGGCGGATCAGTTCCACGCGCTCCTCTGCCGTAAAGGAAGGGGTCTTATTCGTATTGTTCAGGACACCGATGATCAGCTTATCGACAATGCGGGAAGCCCGCTCGATGACATCGAGATGTCCTAAGGTAACCGGATCAAAACTACCGGCATATATTCCGACTTTCATCTATTCTCCTTCGGTCAGGAACCAGTGCTGATTGGATTTGTAGGTCTTCACCCGATCCACACGGTACCCGAGTCCGTCCGTTTCCTCAATCGGTGTTTTCAGGGAGGCTTCCACAATGACTGTCGCACCCTCCCGAAGCAGGCCGTATTCTTTAAGAAGCCTGAGTGCCGTTACTTCGATTCCCTTTTCGTACGGGGGATCCAAAAAGACGATATCGAATGTACGTCTTTCGTCCCGCATCTTCAAAAGAGCGGACGTAAAATCCATTCCGTACACCGTCGCCTGATCGGCAAGCTTCGTATGATTCAGATTGTTTCGTATGCAGCGGAGCGCATCCTTGTTGTTATCAGTAAAGCAGCAGTACTTTGCGCCGCGGCTTAATGCTTCGATTCCGATTCCGCCGCTTCCGGCGAACAAATCGAGGAAAACCGCATCATACAAATCCTGCTGAAGGATGTTGAACAACGTCTCCTTTATCATGTCAGACGTCGGTCTGGTCGTCGATCCGGCCGGCGTTTCCAACTGCAGACGTCTTGCTTTACCGGCGATTACCCGCATCGCATACTCCTTCCGAATTTACACACACTACCATTGTAGTATAGAGTATATGAATTTGTCAAGAGCGGGAATCAAAAAACTTATGCTTCCGCGCCCTTAAGAGAAGCCTTATAAATCCCCGTCCGTGCAATGGATGACAATGCCTTCGATTCCGCCGTTCCAGCCGTCTCTCTTATCGACAGCCTCCCACTCTGCTTTGGTCCCCTGATAGGTGATTTCCTTCAGATTGGCGCAGTCCTTGAAAGTATCCGGAAGAATCGACTTGACACTTGTTCCGAGCGTTACCGAAACAAAGATTACTTACACAAGTGCCATCTGACGCTCAATGATTTCTGCAGCCGGAAGAATTTCCGGAAGCTCTGCCTCTTCCACTTTTCCGGCATCAATCAAAGCCGCGATGTTCGGGCAGATCGGAAGCTTCGCAAGAACGAGCGTCTCATATTTAGCTGCAACTTCCTCAATATGGCTTTCGCCGAAAACAGAGAGCTTTTCTCCGCAGTGAGGACATTCCATATAGCTGTAATTCTCAACGATTCCGAGAATCGGGATGTTCATCATCTTCGCCATGTTAACCGCTTTGCCGACGATCATCGAGACAAGGTCCTGAGGGCTTGTTACGATGACGATTCCGTCAAGCGGAAGCGACTGAAATACCGTAAGCGGAACATCTCCGGTTCCGGGCGGCATGTCTACAAACATATAGTCCACATCGCCCCATACCACGTCAGTCCAGAATTGCTTTACGGTTCCCGCAATGACAGGTCCGCGCCATACGACCGGAGCGTCCTCCTGCTCCATCAGAAGGTTCACGCTCATAATTTTGATACCACTCTTGCCGGTGGCGGGAACGATTCCGAGATCCGTGGCGTATGCAGGTCCTTTCACGCCGAATGCCTTCGGAATCGAAGGTCCGGTAATATCCGCATCCAAAACAGCAGTCTTTCTGCCGTTCTTCTGCATCGTAACCGCGAGAAGGGACGTAACCAGAGACTTTCCGACGCCGCCTTTGCCGCTGACGACACCGATGACACGCTTTACCTTGCTCTGCGCATTGAGAGGCGCGAGCAGGTCGTTGTTCTGCGCATGGTCATGATGCTCGTTTTCGGATTTGGAACTGCAGTTCAATCCGCACGTGGAACAGTCATGGGTACATCCGTCCGGGGTAGTATTCGTGCTCATATCATTTCTCCTTTTTCAAACAACCGGTAAACCGGAAAATAAAACGTTTTTTCTTACAAAAAAGCAATTTGCCGACAGTATACTACACTCTTTTGAAAAAGGCAATCCCCGACAGCCTTTCCGCAAAAACAGAAAACCGGCTGCCGCTTTAGCGACAACCGGTCTTTTGAACTTTTCGTTTCGGGATCAGCCGAACTTTACAGCCGTTCCGTAAGCAATTACTTCTGCAGCTCCGGGCGTGATCGAAGACGTGGTAAAGCGGACGTTGACAACCGCATCGGCGCCCATGCCCTCTGCCTCGCGAATCATGCGGGCGGTAGCCTCTCTTCTCGCGTCCTCCATCATCTCGGTGTAGCCCTTAAGCTCACCTCCGACGATGCTTTTAAAGCCTGCCCCGATGTCCTTTCCGATGTGTTTGGACTGAACGGTGCTTCCTTTTACGAGCCCGAGCATCAGAAGATTGTACCCGGTGATGTAATCCGTGTTAACTAAAATCATGCCATTCTCCTTCCCTGATCATAATGATTCGGATTGAATCCTCTTCCATTGTACTGTAAAAATGCAGCCTTCGCAAGTGGAAAATGTCACACGCCGCCTTCAATCAGCTTTGCATTTTTCAATGTACAATATTCGGTTCCGTGCTCCGTATAAGTGCTGAACTCTCCGACCACGCAAATGACTGCCCCGGGCTTCGGATAATCGTCCGGAAACACGAACTCCTCCGGAAGCACGAATTCAATGCCCTGCGCGCAGCATGCGGTCGCGTCCTCAATGATGCAGGCAGAATAATAGCAGTCAATCTCGCTGTCGTAATAATATGCGAAATTCCCCTTCATCTTAACGGTTTTCCCGATATAGTCCTGCGGTGCGGTGACCATGTGATACACCTCGGCATAAACCATTGTCGAGGAAAGCATCGTAAGATCCACATCGATATCCCCGTTTTGAAGCACCGGGGCGTCACCTTCCGGCGTAACCGGATTCCCCGGCGTATAATCTAACACCGTATCGGGATCGGACGGTTTTGCAGGTGCCGCCGTCGGGTCTGTTTTCTTCCCGTCGGCTTCCGCCATGCCCTGCGCCAGAACGTCGTTCACGCTGTTTTTATCGTTTCCGGCTCTCCGACCGCCGTTTCCGGCTTGGCATCCTGTAATCAGTACCAAAGCCGTCAATGTAGCAAGAAGTAAAATGACTGATTTTCTCATCTTCCGATTCCTCCTGTAATGCTTCCGACACAATTGCATGTGACAAATGCCACGGCATCAGTCGCTACAATCGTGGATCCGACCGGTGTGCCCGCCAATATGGAAATGATGATGCCCGAGAAGGCGCAAAGAACCGCGAAAACCGCGGAGCAAACCGTCACGCCCCGGAAACTTCTGCAAAGCCTCATGGCAGACAACGCCGGAAACACAACCAAAGCCGAGATTAAAAGCGACCCTACCAGATTCATGGCAAGCACGATGATGACGGCCGTGATGACCGCTATCAACAGGTTGTAAGCTTCCGCTTTCACGCCTGTCGCTTTTGCGAAGTTCTCGTCAAAGGTTACGGCAAATATCCTGTTATAAAACAGCACGAAAACGAGAGCCACAAGCACCGACAGCGCGATGCACAGCCAAACCTCGTCCCGGGTCAGTGTCAGTATGGACGTCGAGCCGAACAGCGTCGTACAGACATCACCGGCCAGATTGGAAGATGTCGGAAAGAGATTCATGATCAGATAGCCGAACGCAAGCGCGGCGACGGAAATCATCGCAATCGCTGCATCTCCTTTGATTTTGGCCCGTTGTCCCGTCCGTAACAAAAGCACGGCGCAGATAATCGTGACCGGCAGTACAAGAAGCATGTTGTTCGTCAGATTCATCACAGCCGCAACCGACATGGCACCGAAAGCCACATGAGACAGGCCGTCCCCGATGTACGAGAACCGCTTTAAAACAAGGGTGACACCGAGTAGCGACGAACACAATGCAATCAGCACTACCGCAATCAGTGCATACCTGACAAACGGATACTGAAGAAACAGGAATAATCGATTCAGCACGGCTTTTCTCCTAGTTAAGTGCTTCCTTAAGCACGGTCAGATTCTTCTCCATGACGGAAAGATAGGTTGTTCCGTTTTTGATATCCTTTGCGGTTGTGCCCTGCATGGAATCCATGGTCAGAATCTTCCGGTTCTTATTGTTCGAGTTCTGAATGATTGTTTCGGCGATCCGGTGATCATTGCCTTCAATCGTCAAAACAGCCGGCAGCGACAGCTCGTCCGACTTTTTGGCAAGGAAGATGACCGTTTCGAAGCTCGCCTCGGTCTCCGCCGAGCAACCGACAAAGGCCGCATAATACGTTAGGCCGTAGTCATCCGTCAGATAACGGAACGGGAACCGGTCACCGAAAAGGACCGTTTTCAGATTTGCCCCGGAAACCGCAGCCTTATACAGCCCGTCAAGTTCCTTCAGCTTTCCTTTGTAGGCTTCCGCGTTCTTTTTATAGGTGTCCGCGTGGTCCGGATCAAGCTTTCCGAGCGCATCCGTGATGCTTCCCGTCAGGATTTCCGCGTTTCTTAAAGAAAGCCATACATGCTCATCGTATTCCGGTTCTTCCTCATGCTCATGATGATCGTGGTCACCGTCCTCGTGGTCGTGGTCATCGTCTCCGTCCTCATGGTCGTGGTCGTGCTCGTCCTCCTGCATGCCTTCCACAACCCCTTCTTCCTTCACGGCATCTCCGAGGACGTCGAGCAGATTGATGACAACCATATTCTTGTTCGCGGCATTTCTAAGCACGTCGTCCACCCATCTGTCGGATTCTCCTCCGACATAGATGAACAGATCGCAGGTCGAAATCTTCAGGATATCATCCGCTGTCGGCTGATAATTATGAAGGTCCACGCCGGAATTGAGGAGCAAAGTAACCTTCGCGCCGGCCGGGTTGTCACCGAGGACATTCATGACCCAGTCATATTCCGGAAAATGGTTGCAACAACGGTAAGTTTGCCGTCACGGTCAGATTTTCCACCAAAATTGCAGCCGGAAAGACAGCCTGCCGTCAGAATAACGGCAAGAATAATCGATAATACTTTTTTCATTACAAAAACCTCCGTTTTTTCCTTATTTCGGGCATGGAAAATAAGGGCAGACTCCGCCCTTTTGGCACAGTCCGCCCCTATATGAGGTTTTCTTCAATTATTCAGTCTGATTTTTCTCGATACAAGAGTTTCCGAAGAAACAAAAGAAGCAAAGAGTCCGGCAACAAACAGCACCGGAATGAAAGGCAGCAAAACAACCGCCGGCTGTGCAATTCCCTCGCCGAAACCACGCAGGGTATTCTCACACTGCCGCATGAAATCACAGATCGGGCAGTCTTCGCCGCTACAGTCGTGCCCCGCATCGAGGCCGAGGCAGAAAGCGGAAAGGAACACAATGAACACCACCATCATGGCGATGATGGCGGCCGTAATTTTCTTCGTTACAGAAGATTTCAGGCGCATTGTCGTTCTCCTCCCTTTCAAAACCAAACCCAATTATAGCATTCGCTTTCAATCTGTCAAGACTTGTAATTAACCCTCCGCATGCGGTTGATCACCGCGTAGAGCTCGCTCTCACGGGGACAGGCAAGGAACCGGTCGCACCCGGGCCGCGTACATTTCCTTATATGTGGTTGTGTTGTTGTCCATCGACAACAGGTAAAATTTGAGTCTCTTCATTCGTTTGTCACCCTTTTAACCTTTCTTGGTCGTGCATTGCACACGCTGTGGAATTTCCCCGGAACCCTCACGATTTCGGGGTGTTTTGGTTATTTTTGGGCATAAGAAAACCGTGACTCATTGCCACGGCGAACAGAAGGACTCTTAGATTAATCAAATGATTATCAGCTGATTAAGACTCCACGCTCCGAGGCAAGTAACAATTAAGTTGAATCACAATAATGATGCCCGACATGTTAATTACCTCCTTTGCGAGTAGTGTTTTTGTTCGAACAACGCCAAGATATCACAGCCTTTCGGAATTGTCAAACAGTTTTTCCGCGGTATAATTTTCCAAATTGCACCGAACCTGTGAAGTTCGGCTTTTCGCCGCTTGGATTTTTCTCAAGCATCCGTTGTTTGCTTTTCTTTCCGTGAATCGGTATACTGAAGACGTAAAATGAATCTGCAGATCATTTTCCGTAACCGAAAAGTACACCCGGGGCATCAGACGATAAGGAGAATCACTATGGAAAATCATTTAGGTGCTAACATTAAACTGTTCAGAAAAAATAAAGGATATACGCAGGAAGAGCTGGCGGGCATGCTCGGTGTAACGCCGCAGGCGGTCAGCCGTTGGGAGTCCGAGGCAGGTCTGCCGGATGTGTCAATGATCGTGCCGATTGCGCAGACGTTGGGTATCACAACCGACGCGCTTCTCGGGTACCGGCAGAGAAGCGGGGATGACCGGATTACCGAGAAGGTCTTCGCGGGACTCCGCGAGTTCGACCTGGATGTGGCCGACCCCGCGCAGAGTGCGCTGCGGGCTTGCGAGTTCCTCGCTGACGAAGTGGGCAAAAATCCCATGAACTTCGATATCGTTTTGAAGTACGTGCAAAGAGTCGCCGGCCTGAGCTACTACATTGACATGCAAGGACTTCTGGCGGATGACCCGAAACGTGCGGAGGGCATCCTCGACGACGGTATCCGCAAGGGCTTAAATGTCATCCGCTACTGCAATAACACGAAAAAAATCAACAAGGCGCACTACGCGCTTGCGTGGATTTACATCCACCGCAAGGACTTTGACAACGCAAGAGAACATGTGAATGTTCTTCCGGCCCTGGAGGGACACACGATTCGCGAGGAGATCAACCAGTCGGTGGTATTTTTCGAGAAGGGCTTCGAGACCGTAAAGGACAGCGTCGCAGAATACAACCGCCGCTTGTTCGACGTGCTCGCGCAGCAGATTCAGACCATGACCACGTACTATTGCTACAACGGAACCCTGGAGGAGGTCATCGACCTTTGCAACTGGTGCGATGCC
>CADBTG010000138.1 GCA_902797475.1 uncultured Lachnospiraceae bacterium
ACAATGAAGCTGACGATGAAAAATATGACGTCGCCCCTCAGTTCCTTCAACTTGCGTGCTCTTGCCTTTTCCTTAGTTTCCGAAGGCTCGTCGGAATCCTCCGCTGCATCCTCAACATCCGTCTCATCCCCGGCAGACTCTTCGGATTCTTCCAAGACCACTTCAACATCCGCCTCATCTCCGGAAGGCTCCCCGGATTCATCGGAAACCGTCAAAACATCCGTCTCAGCCTCAATGGGCTCTTTTATCTCTTCGACTTCGTTCAAGTCAAGTTCTTCGTCTTTCATAGATATTTCTTCTCCGCATCATGATATGCCGCACGCCCGCCGTCGTAACGTAGCGACAGCTTCTGCGGCGCTCTCCCCAAGAGTTCCGCGCTTCTACGGTCGGGAGCGGAACCACCCACATAGATTTCATACTCTCCGGGCACAATCACGCGCTCTGCTTTCTCGTCATAAACGCCGAAAGATTTGCCGGGAATCGGAATCGTAACCGTCTTCGACTCGCCGGGATTCAGAAGAAGCTTCTTAAGGCCCTTCAGTTGCGCATTCGGCGCTCCTTTTAGAGGCGATTTTACATAAACCTGGACCGTTTCACGGCCGGCCACGCGTCCCGTATTGGTCACGGTGACAGTAACCTCCGCGCCGCCCGGAACGGTTCCGCAAACGGAAGCATCCGAGTAAGCAAACTCGGTGTAACTAAGCCCGTATCCGAACGGATACAGAGCCTCCTTCGTCATATATCGGTACGTTCTGCCCTTCATCGCATAATCGGTGAAGGACGGCAAATCCTCATCGGAACGGTAAAATGTCACGGGAAGCCTGCCCTCCGGACATGCTGCGCCGAACAGAATGTTCGCAATCGCGCGTCCGCCCTGCGCACCGGGATACCAGCCCTGCAGTATCGCGGGGATATGCTCGTCCGCATAAGGAACTGCCAATGCACTGCCGGAAAGAAGCACAAGCACAACAGGCTTGCCGCTTTCAACAAGAACGCGAAGCACCTCTTCCTGAAGTCCCGGAAGCTTGAGATTCGGTTTGTCACCCGAGGCAAATTCGTTACCCTGGTCGCCCTCTTCTCCTTCAAGGCCCGGATCAAGTCCCATAACGGCAATCACAACATCGCTCATCGCAGCAACCGCCTTCACCTCGGCGATGCGGTCATTGGCCTGTCCGAGTCCCTGCACGCGGTCTTTGAACAGATGGCAGCCCTCGGAATAGACGATTCTGGCGCTGTTTCCGACGTAGTCGCGAATTCCTTCGAGCACGGTAATGTATTGCGAACTGGTGCCCTCGTAGTTGCCTACAAGAGCCTTTCTGTTGTCTGCATTGGGTCCGATTACGCCGATGGTCCCGATCTTCTCAAGATCAAGCGGCAGAAGTCCGTCCTTGTTCTTCAAAAGAACCACAGTCTTCTCGGCAACGCGGCGGTTGAAATCCCTGCTCTCGTCGGTATCTACGGCATCGTATCCGATTGCCGAATACGGCACATTTTCCGGAGCATCAAACAGCCCGAGCTTCATCCGTGTTGTGAAAAGCCTCGTAAGCGCGCGGTCAATAGTCGCCTCTTCCACAAGGCCTTCCTTAACCGCCTGCAAAAGCCGCACATACAGATTGCCGCAGTTCAGATCGCAGCCCGCATTCATCGCAAGCGCAACGGTCTCCAGCTCATTGGCCGTCACCATATGGCCTTCGTGGAAATCTTTAAGCGCCCAGCAGTCCGATGTAACATGCCCTGAAAAATGCCACCGCTCGCGCAGAATATCCGTAAGAAGCTTTTTGCTTCCGCAGCAGGGCTCTCCGTTCGTGCGGTTATAAGCACCCATGACGGCTTCGACATTACCCTCGGTGACACATGCCTCAAAAGCAGGAAGATAGGTCTCATAAAGATCCTGCTCGGAAACTACCGCGTTGAAGGAGTGACGAAGGTCTTCGGGACCGCTGTGTACGGCAAAATGCTTAGCACAGGCTGCAGCCTTCAGGTACTTCGGGTCATGCCCCTGAATCCCCTCAATAAAACGCACGCCGAGACGGCCGCTCAGATACGGGTCTTCGCCGTAAGTCTCATGACCGCGGCCCCAACGGGGATCACGGAAAATGTTCACGTTCGGAGACCAGAATGTCAGGCCTTTGTAAATATCCCTGTCGCCGTAGGAAGACTGCATATTAAACTTTGCTCTTCCTTCGGTGGAGATGACGTCGGCCACCTGCTCCATCATATCTTCATCAAAAGCAGCCGCAAGACCTATGGCCTGCGGAAAAACGGTTGCAACGCCTGCTCTGGCAACACCGTGAAGTGCTTCATTCCAATAGTTGTACGCTTTTACGTCAAGACGCTCGATTGCCGGTGCATTAAAAAGAGTCTCCATGACCTTTTCCTCTAAAGTCATCTCCGACACCAGCGCAGCTGCTCTTTCCGAAAAGGTACGAGACTCATCAAGATAGACGGGTTTGCTCATATAAGCCTCCGATTGTATTGTTGTGAGATCCCCTTGGGCATCCTCTTATCACAGACAACAAATTATTGCTGCTTGTGATAAGAGGGGAATTCCCGAAGGAATTCCCCTCCCAAAGGGAAAAGAGTCCAAAAAACAATTATGTCTTATTTGAACTTAGCGTTGAAGTCGCTAACCTCGGTCTCCCACTTAGGAGTCCAGGACTCAAGAACCTCAGCTACAGTGCTGCCTGCCTGCAGTTCTGCCGGCCAGGACTCGTCACCGAACTTAGGAAGAAGAGTAGCAGCGTACATCAACTGAGGAGCTTCTTTCACCATAAGGCGAATGGTCTCGTTGACAGCTCTCTCATCGTTGAACTTCCAGTCGTAGCTGGACTTCCAGATAGCGTCATCACCCTTGTACTCCTCAGGAGTAGAAGTGTAAATGTTGTAAGCGAAGAGGATATCTTCTACAACGTCAGCGGTAGCAGGGCAGCTGGGAACGAAGAGGATGTTCTCACGAATGATGGAAACAATCTTGCCTTCTGCAGGGCCATAAGGGAAGCATACGAAACCGTAGTCAAGCTCAGGAGCGTTAACTTTGATTTCCTGGGTATCAGCCCACTCTTCCTCAATGTACATAGCAGACTTACCATCATAGAAAGCCTTCTTGAAGAAATCCCAGTTAGAACCGTCAACCGTCTCCGGTCTCGGGAACATGTAACCGTCGTCATCAAGGCTGCGAACGAAGTTCAGAGCATCGATAACCTTGGAATCGCTTGCGTTAACCTTAAGAAGACCATTGGACTCCTTCTCGATTACGAAAACGCCGTTGGACTGCATTGCGCCGTAAGCTACAATGTAATCCTGTCCGCATACTGCGTAAACATCAGTAACATCGTCGTTGTTGGTATCCTTGGTGAGCTGCTTGCAGAGCTTGGAGAACTCTTCCCAACTCCACTTGCCTTCCTTCTGAAGGTCGTAAGGAAGCTCAGGATCAACGTTGAACTGCTTGAAGATGCCCTTGTTGAAGAAGACACCGGTTCTGGCCTCGGTACCTGCAGCAAAGCCGTAGAGACCGCCATTAATGGTCATAACTTCTTTAACCTTAGCATTCCACTTCTCGTCGTTCCAATCAACAGTGGAAACCTTGCTTACATCCGTAAACTGACCGTTGCTCAGAAGAGAAGCGATCCAACGGTTGTCCATCGTAACGATCTGACCGTCGGGCTTGTTGTTGGTGATAGAAAGAGTCGTGGACTCAATGTACTGATCACCCCAGCCATACTCGGCGTTCTTACGTGTGAACTTGAAGT
>CADBTG010000139.1 GCA_902797475.1 uncultured Lachnospiraceae bacterium
CTTGTGGCGGAGTGGACGGCAAGAAGAACAGGTCAGGATGCCGAAAAGTATCTGGACTTTACGATTATTGCCATCATCATCAGCGTAGTCTGCGCAAGGCTTTATTATGTCATTTTCAACTGGAAAGAGTTTGCCGACAGGCCGCTTTCGGTCTTTAACCTCCGCACCGGAGGACTTGCCATTTACGGCGGTGTCATCGGAGGCATAACGACGGCAATCGTATTTGCCAAAATCAAAAAACTGAATATCGGGCAGTTTGTGGACACGGCGATTCTCGGTCTTTTAACCGGACAGGTCATCGGCCGTTGGGGGAATTTCTTCAACCGCGAATGCTTCGGAACGTATACGAACAGCCTGTTCGCGATGCGGGTCGACGTCCGGGATGCAGCATACTGCTTCAATCCTTCCGCGAGCGTTGAGTATGTCAACAATCTTTTTGCCGGGAAGCCGCAGGCACTTGAGAACGTCATGAAGATTCGGGAAAATGCCATCGTGACCGATGCAGGTACCTTCATTCAGGTGCACCCGACGTTCCTTTATGAATCCGTTTGGAATCTTGTTCTTCTGGTGCTTCTGATTCTTTACACGAAGCATAAGAAGTTCCACGGTGAAATCGGATTATTATACCTGATCGGCTACGGAATCGGACGGTTCTGGATTGAAGGACTCCGCACCGACCAGTTGTTCCTGTTTAATACGGAAATACCGGTTTCGCAGGCTCTGAGTGCGGTTCTTGTCGCAATCGGCGTTTTGCTGTACGGAATTCTGTTTTTGATGAACAGAAAGAAGAAGACAGCCACAGAAGGAAAAACCGACTGAAATTAATCATGAAGCACCCGCTTAACGGCGGGTGCTTTTCTTTATTCGAAGAGGAAAATACGGTCTTCGGACAGCACAAAAACTGTCCGGAGGCCGTATTTTTTTCGGCGGGCCGAACAATCGAACAAAATGTAAAAAAATCATAAAAAAATGCTTGCAATTTGAAAGAAACATTTGTATAGTAAAGATGTGGAGCGAAATGGAGTATTTTGCCACAAAAATGATACAAAGTGGAGATTCAATGAACAAACTCGCCGGAAAATTCGAGCATACCATCGACGCCAAGGGCCGAATCATTGTTCCTTCCAAGCTTCGTGAAGTCTTGGGAGAGAGCTTTATCGTGACACTTGGCATGGACGGCTGTCTGTACATTTTCTCCGATGACGGCTGGGACAAGTTCACGGAACAGCTTGAAAAGCTTCCGGGAACGATAGATTACCGCAGAACGAAGCGGTACTTCATGGCCAACGCCGCAAGCTGTGATGTGGATAAGCAGGGCAGAACGCTGATTCCCGCAGCACTTCGCGAACGGGCCGGCATCGATAAGGACGTTGTTCTGGTCGGCATGATCGATAAGGTTGAAGTTTGGAGTAAGGAACGCTTCGAAGCGCTTGACAGCTTTGAATCCGTAGATGAAATCGTAGAGAATCTCAGCGAGTACGGCATCAGCTTCTGAGGAGGCGGACATGGGAGAATTCAAACACCGTTCCGTTCTTCTTTGGGAAGTCATCGAGGGACTGAACATTAAGCCCGACGGAATATATGTAGACGGAACGCTCGGCGGCGCAGGACATTCCTACGAAATTGCGAAGCGGCTGACGACCGGAAGGCTCATCGGAATCGACCGGGACGGAGATGCGATTGAAGCCGCAACGAAGAGGCTTGAGCCCTTCAAGGACCGTGTGACGATTGTCCGTAACAATTACGAGAATATGATTTCCGAACTCGGAAATCTCGGAATAGAGAAAGTTGACGGAATTCTTTTGGACCTCGGCGTTTCCTCTTATCAGCTGGATACATCCGAGAGAGGGTTTTCCTACATGGCCGATGCAAGGCTTGACATGCGGATGGATGACCGGGAAGAAAGAACCGCGGAAGACCTTGTGAACGACATGAGCGAGCAGGAGCTTTACCGGATTATCAGAGATTACGGAGAAGATCCCTTCGCGAAGAACATCGCCAAGCACATCGCAGCGTATCGGGCAAAGAAGAGAATCGAAACCACCGGGGAGCTGGTCGAAATCATCAAGGCAGCCATCCCCGCCAAAGTGAGAATGACCGGCGGACATCCCGCCAAAAGAACTTTTCAGGCGATTCGGATTGAACTCAACCGAGAGCTCAGCGTATTATCGGAATCCCTCGACGGAATGATCCGGGCGCTTAAGCCGGGCGGAAGGCTTTGCATCATTACCTTTCATTCCCTCGAAGACCGAATCGTCAAATCCGCTTTCAAAAAAGCCGAAAGCCCCTGCATCTGCCCGCCGAAGCTTCCGATTTGCATGTGCGGCAGAAAGCCGCTCGGAACAGTTGTTACAAAGAAGCCGATTCTTCCGAGCGAACAGGAAACGGAAGAAAATCCGAGATCTAAAAGTGCGAAGTTGCGCATTTTCGAAAATGTGATAGAATAGGAAAGGAGATTGCCGCCATGGCAGCTTATCAGGAAAGAAATCAGAACGTAAAGAGAAATACGAGAATACAGAACCAGGCTTACATTGACGGCAACACCGTAAGAAAGCCCGCATACCGGCCCGAGACCGCACCCGACACCGGACGCGAGACCGTCAGGGAGCCGAAGAGAGAACTGAACAGAAGACCGCTCGTCGGTTTCCGCCGCGAGATGGATTTCTTCACGCTCGGCATCATCTGCATCGCTATTGCAATGATTGCCTTTTGCGGCATGCGGTATCTCCGGGTAAAAGGTCAGGTTACGGAGCTCGATAAGGCTCTTACGAAGCTGAACAAAGAGTACAAGACGATTCAGGGTGAGAACAACGATCTGCTTTACGCAATCGCAGACGACATCAACCTGAACGAGGTATACGAAATTGCCGTAGGAAAGCTCGGCATGGTATATCCGAATGAGAATATGGTTGTGGAATTCGAGTGCGTCGGCGGCGGTTACGTCAGACAGTATGCCGATGTTCCGGAGGCCGCAGAGGAAGGCACAACGGATACCGTTACAAAGGTTCTGCGCCGTTTGCTGAAATAATCCCGTTTTAAGGAGAGAATGCTCCGATGAGTGCAGCCGAAACGCACGGCACTTTGGGCCGTAAAAAGAAAAAGAAAATCTTTACCCGCAAAATGCAAGCAAGATTCTTGCTTGTTTTTTGCGTTGTTTTGGTCGCATTTTTCATCCTGATCATCCGGATCATGATTCTCAGGCAGAAGCACGGCATCGATTATTCGAACGCCGTTTTGAGCCATCAAAGCTATATCAACACGAACATCCCTTACGAGCGCGGCAAGATTCTCGACCGAAACGGTGCCGTGCTCGCGAAGAATGTCGTGACCTATAATGTCATCCTCGACCCGAGCGTCGTAAATGCCAATAAAGGCATGTTTGTGGAGCCGACGGTAAATGCCATCACGAAGGCATTCCCGGTAAATGCGGCCGATCTCCAGAAAATCCTCAAGGATAAGCCGGACAGCAAGTACATCATCCTTTTGAAGGACCGTCCGTACGAGGAAGTCAAGCACTTCAACGAATTACAGGAAGCCAACCATAAGGTTGTTAAGGGTGTCTGGTTTGAAACCAAGTTCACCCGTGTATATCCTTACGGAAGCCTGGCGTCGCATGTCGTCGGATTTATCAACTCCGATCACTCCACCGGCATCGGCATCGAGAAGCTTTACGACAGCTATCTGACCGGTAAGTCCGGACGTGAGAGCGGTTATTACGACAACGAGCTGAATTTGGTTGAAAAGACATGGCCCGCAACCGACGGCGATACGGTTTTCTCTACGATCGACGTTGCGGTTCAGACCGCTGTGGAGCGGCATATTAAGCAGTTTAATGCGGAATACGGATGCGAGAATATCGGCGTCATCGTTATGAACCCGAATAACGGTGAAATATATGCGATGGCGAGCAACGAAGGCTTCGACCTGAATAATCCGTTCTATCTTCCGGAGGAGAATCCGAACAACAATACACAGTCCACAAGCGACAACGCCGACAAAGCCGGGGACGCAGGAAACGACGAAAACGGCAACGGCGAGGGGGATGGCGAGAACGGCACGGACGATGAGAACGAGGCCGAAAAGGCTGCTCTTAAGGAGAGACAGAAACGCCTTGACGCGATCTGGAAGAATTTCTGCATCCAGTATACATTTGAGCCGGGTTCGACGTTTAAGTGCATTACCGTTGCCGCAGCATTGGAAGAGGGCGCTGCGACGCCGGACAGCAAATACTGGTGCGCGGGTCTTACCGAACTCGACCAGTATAAGATTAAATGTAACGCAAAACACAGCGATGTTACGCTTGAACAGTCACTGATGTATTCCTGCAACATGGCGATGATCGACATCTCCGCTAAGCTCGGGAAGACTACCTTTAGGTCCTATCAGGAGCGGTTCGGCTTCGGTTATCCGACCGGAATCGATTTGACGGCCGAGGAAAAGGGCATATTGATTCCCGATTCGAACCTGAACCTGGTTGAGCTTGCAACGAGCAGCTTCGGTCAGGGCTTCAACGTGACGATGGTTCAGATGGCTGCTGCATACAGCTCAATCGTGAACGGCGGATACTATTACACGCCTCATGTTGTGAAGAAGATCGTCAATTCCGAAGGCGCAACCGTATATGAAGCGAAAAATACGATTGCCGCCCGTACGGTTTCGAAATCCACTGCGGAATTCATCAGAAAAGCAACGTTGGAAACCGTTCGCGGCGGTACGGCGAAGAAGGCTGCCGTAAAGGGTTATGATGTCGGCGGAAAGACCGGTACCGCACAGAAGGGTATTCGTTCGGAAGGCCGTTACATCGTTTCCTTCATCGGAAGCGTGCCTGCAGAGAATCCTCAGGTTGTCATCTATGTGGTCATCGATGAGGTACATAACGAAGAACTGCACAATAAGAGTACGCCTGCCACGCAGCTGACGTCCGAAATCTTAAAGGATATTCTGCCGCATCTCGGTTTGTATCCGTCCGACGGAGAAATCGATTACGGCGTGGAGATCGAGCATGAAGATGAAGTCGCGGGAGAGGTTACGGGTCCCGACGAGCATAATCATTGATTGGCATAAGGAGCAAAAAGATGGAACTTAAAGACAAGAAGGTCGTTATCATCGGTGCCGGTAAGAGCGGCATTTCCGCTTGCAGGCTTCTGACCGAAGAAGGCGCGGACATCACGCTTTACGACGGCAACGAAAAGCTTGATCCGAATGAAGTGCGCGAAAAAATCGGCACGGATTTCGCAGGCAAGATTCTGATCGGAGAGTTTCCGAAATCTCTTGAGGAGCAGGCGGAGCTCGTGATTGTGAGCCCCGGCGTTCCGCGTGACCTTCCGTTTCTGTTAAGACTTGATGAGGCCGATGTGCCGATCTGGGGCGAGGTTGAACTTGCCTACCGTTTCGCGAAAGGCAAACTGATTGCCGTTACCGGAACGAACGGAAAGACGACGACAACGGCGCTTACCGGTGAGATTATGAAGCTTTATTTTGAAAAGGTTTTCGTGGTCGGAAACATCGGCACGCCTTATACCGATTTTGCAAAGAAGATGACCGATGACAGCGTTACGGTTGCCGAAATGAGCAGCTTCCAGCTTGAATCCGTCGAAGAGTTTCACCCGTGCGTCAGCATGATCCTGAACATTACGCCGGATCATCTGAACCGCCATCATACGATGGAGGCCTATACCGCGGCAAAGTTCAACATCGCCGCAAATCAGACGCCCGGTGAGGTCTGCATTTTAAACTATGAGGATGAAAGACTTCGGGAAGGAGCCAAGAATCTTCACACGAAGATTTTCTGGTTCAGCAGCTCCCGCGTGTTAAAAAGAGGATTGTATCTTTCCGGCGATTTGATCATGTACAACGACGGAATGAAAGAAGAGACGGTTATCAATGTGCATGAGATGAACATCATCGGAAAGCACAACTACGAAAATGCGATGGCAGCCATTGCTGCCGGCATTTCGATGAAGGTTCCGATGGACCTGATCAGAGAAGCGCTCCGTAACTTTGTCGCCGTTGAGCACCGGATTGAATATACAGCCACAAAGAACGGCGTACTGTATTATAACGATTCAAAGGGTACAAACCCCGATGCTTCGATTCAGGCCGTTAAGGCCATGACAAGACCGACGTTTCTGATCGGCGGCGGATATGACAAGGGCTCCGTTTATGACGAATGGATCGCCACATTCCCCGGAAAAGTCAAGACACTCATCCTGATGGGGCAGACTGCCGATAAGATTGAGGAAACGGCAAGACGCATGGGATTTTCCGATATCGTTCGTGTGAACAGCATGGAAGAGGCTGTGCGCTACTGTTACGAAAATGCAAAGAGCGGCGACGCCGTACTGCTTTCCCCGTGCTGCGCAAGCTGGGGAATGTTTAAAAACTACGAGGAGCGGGGCGAGATTTTCAAAAATCTCGTAAGAGCGCTTCCCGACTGATGACGAAGAGGAACATACGTGGCTAAGGATTTATCGACAATTAAGAATTCGTTGCGCAAGGAAGACGGCGGCCGCGAGGACAGAAAAAAGGTGAGTGCGGAAAAGCATTACTATGACTACACCCTTTTGTTTCTGATCCTCTTTTTGACGTGCTTCGGCCTTGTGATGATTTACAGCATCAGTGCCTTCAATGCAACGAAATACTATGACAACGCCACGTTGTTCGTCAGAAACCAGGCGATTTTCGCCGTCGGCGGCACAATCGTCATGATTCTTGTTTCCAAGTTTGATTATCACTGGTATATCCAGAAGTTCGGCACGAAGAAGGTACAGATCAGCATCCTGACGATTGCCTATGTCGTCTGCTTCGTTATGCAGATTCTCGTTTTGAAGATCGGTGACGGAACCAACGGCTCCAACCGCTGGATCCCGATTGGTTTCTTCAAGCTTCAGCCGTCGGAACTTTCGAAGGTTATGATCGTTCTGATGACTGCCTACATTGTTTATGTGTCCCCGAAGCGTCTCGACCGTTTCTCGGGTTATGCTAGACTGCTTGTCTTTACGGCTCCGATCATCGGCCTGATCGCTTTGGAAAATCTGACGACGGCCGCTATCATCGGCGGAATCGTTTTGGTTGTTCCGTTCGTATCAAGCCGGAAGCTCCTGTATTTCCTTGCCGTTCTCGGCGCGGTTTTACTTATCGGAATCCTGTTCATTCATTTCAAAGGATATCGTCTTGCCAGAATCGATGTCTGGAAGGATATTGAAAACACACCGGGCGGTTACCAGATTCTGCAGGGCCTTTACGCCATCGCAAGCGGCGGCTGGTTCGGCAAGGGACTCGGTAACAGCATTCAGAAGCTCGGATACATTCCCGAAGTTCATACTGACATGATCTTTACGTGTATCGTCGAGGAGCTCGGAATTGTCGGCGGTCTTTTGCTGATTTGCGTCTATATCATTTTACTCATCAGAATCTATAAAATCGCGGTAAATGCCCCCGATCTTTTCGGTTCGCTGATCTGCGTCGGCGTATTTGTCCAGATTGCGTTACAGGCCATTTTAAACATCGCCGTTGTGACCAATACGATTCCTTCTACCGGAATTCCGCTCCCGTTCATCAGCTACGGAGGCAGTTCTCTGGCCTTTTTGATGCTCGAAATGGGCCTTGTTCTCAATGTATCCAATCAGATCGATTACAATGCGCAGCTGCCGCAATAGGGAGTAACATATGGCGAAAGTCGTCAGGCTTGAAAGAAAAAGCGAAAAGTTTCTGAAGTTTTTGATGTTTGTGCTTCTGGCGGTACTGCTTCTGTCCATCTTATTCTTTGTCATTCTCAAGAAAAAGTACCGGATCGATCCGGAAACGGATGTTTCGGTAACCGTCATCGGAATGAGTCAGCGGTATACGGAGAAAGAAATTCGTGACTGCGTGCTCAACAAATGGTATCACAATTACTGGATTCTCACCAAATGGTATTACAAGTATAAAAAGGTTCCGACACTCCCTTATCTGGAGAAAATTACCGTCAATGTGACCAGGGAAGGGAAGATCGAAATACGTGCTTATGAGAAAATGCCGATCGGCTGTATACAGGAGATGAACTTTTTTCTGTACTTTGATGCCGACGGAGTCATCGTATCTTCAAAAACAGAAAATGTGGAAAAACTGCCGGTCATCACCGGACTGACCTACTCAAGGGTCACAATGTATCAGACGTTCGAAACGGAGAAGTCGAATCTTGCCCGTGTTGTCATGAATATCGTACGACAGCTGCAGAAAAGCGAAATTACTGCATCCGAGATACATTTCGGAGAAGAAGATGAGGTCATATTATGGTGCGACGGCAACCGTTTTGACCTCGGAACGAGGGATGCATACGACGTTCAGATCACCATGATACGCGGAATTCTCGACAGAATCGGCGGCACAGAGGTAAAATACGAATTTCATATGGAAAATGTCGAGAATGTCACGGATAATGTAAATGCTACACGTATAGAAAGACAGTCTGTAGAATAAAAATCGAAAAAGTAACAGCATGTAGAATAAATTTAAAAAAAGTCAATGTTTTTCAAAATTCTACTTGCATCTCACGAGTTTTCGTACTATAGTATTATTAGATTTTTGTCAGGTGCGGGCGATTTTTCGCCCCGTCATATATAATATTTAGGAGGACAAACCCTTGCTTGAAATTAAAGGTGATGAGAGAGAAGCCGGTGCAAGAATTATTGTAATCGGTGTCGGCGGCGCAGGTAATAATGCGGTTAACCGAATGATCGAAGAGGGCATTCAGTGCGTTGAGTTCGTATGTGTGAATACGGACCGCCAGCATCTGAAGAACTGTAAGGCTCCGACCTGCATTCAGATCGGCGAGAAGCTGACCAAGGGATTGGGTGCCGGTTCTCAGCCCGACGTAGGAGAGAAGGCTGCAGAAGAAAGTAAAGAAGAATTAACCCAGATGATTAAGGGTGCCGATATGGTATTTGTCACCTGCGGCATGGGCGGCGGTACCGGTACCGGTGCGGCTCCCGTCGTAGCGCAGATTGCAAAGGAGCTCGGCGTTTTGACTGTAGGTATCGTTACAAAGCCGTTCCGTTTCGAAGCGAAGCAGCGTATGGCCAATGCGCTTTCCGGCATTGAGAGACTCCGTCAGCATGTTGATACCTTAATTGTAATTCCGAATGACCGTCTGCTTGAGATTGTTGACCGTCGCACGACGATGCCGGAAGCTCTCAGAAAAGCCGATGAGGTTTTGCAGCAGGGTGTTCAGGGCATTACCGATCTGATTAATGATACGGCTCTTATCAACCTTGACTTTGCGGATGTACAGACCGTAATGAAGGACAAGGGCATTGCCCACATCGGTATCGGTTACGGAACCGGTGATGATAAGTGCATGGAAGCCGTTAAGCAGGCTACCACATCCCC
>CADBTG010000140.1 GCA_902797475.1 uncultured Lachnospiraceae bacterium
AGCATCGGCGGCGTGGAAGCCGTTTCGGTGCTTGTGTTCTTAGATCTTGCGGGCATTGCGGCATCGGGCGGCTCGGCTTGTACTTCTGCGGAGAACAAGCCTTCGGAGGTGCTTCGTGCAATCGGAACGGAGGAGCCGTACCTGTCCGGGACGGTGCGTTTCACATTTTCCACGGACAATGGGAGAGAAGAAGCGGACTATGCGGTCGACGTTTTGAAGGAGACCGTTAAAAAACTGCGTGGCAGCAGATAAACTGGGGAGGGAAACATGGAGAGAGAAGGGCAGAACAAAAAGAAACGCCGGATTTGGATTCCGCTTGCGGCGGTAGGCGTCATTGCGGCTGTGATTGCCGGAATCTTCGGTTACAAGGCGCTTAACAAAAAAGACCTTGGCAAATACGATGCGATGTATCAGGAAGGTGCAATCCTGGAGTATGCTTTGGGGCTTCCGAACTATGCGCATTACACCCTGGCGGACGAAGACGAGGAGGAAAAGTATTGGGAGCATGTCAGCGAAATCCGCCGTAATCTTATGCTTTACGGCGAGGACAAAGCTCTCGGCCCGGTAAAACGTTTCAGCGGAAAGCTGGCTGCTGAGATTCTGTCAAAGCGGGAAGGAAAAAACAGCGTATTCTCACCGGTCAACATCTATCTGGCGCTCGGGATGCTTGCCGAAGCAGCCGGCGGGGAGACGCGTGCAGAAATCCTTAAACTGACGGAATCCTCGGGCATTGAGGATATGCGGGAACGCTACAAAAACCTGTGGGACATTCTCTATCAGGATGACGAGCTCGGCAAATGTCTGCTCGGTTCGTCCCTGTGGCTTCGGGATGACAGCAAATACAAAAAAGACACCGTGAAGCGGCTCGCGGATACCTATTATTCGGCGACGTTTCGCGGAAAGATGGGCAGTGAACCGTACAACGAGGCGCTTCGGAAATGGATTAATGTGCATACGGGCGACATGCTTAATGAGTCGGTTTCCGATGAAAAGATGGAAGAGGAAGTCATGTTTGCGCTTGTCACAACCATTTGGTTTTCAGGCGACTGGAGCGAAATGTTTAGCAAAGGGGCTACGGCGGACGGAACCTTTTATGCAGCTGACGGAGAAAAGACGGTTCCCTTTATGCATAAGGTTGAGGATGACGGAGATTACTATGCAGGCGAACACTTCGGCGCTGTTTGTAAATACTTGATAAACGGGAGAATGCTGTTTATGCTGCCCGATGAAGGCGTCAGCGTGGATGACCTGCTTTCGGATCCCGAGGCAATACGTGTCCTGACCGATGAGGACGGAGACTCCTTAGAATGGCTGTCAAGGTTGATCAGGCTGTCCGTTCCGAAGTACGATATTTCGGGGGCGACGAATCTGATCGAAACGCTGCAGAACCTCGGAATCAGGAATGCGTTCATGCCGGGAGCGGATTTCTCATCACTTCTTAAAGACAGTGCTTACATCAACTATGCCAACCACGCGGCACGCGTTAAGGTAGACGAAGAGGGTGTGGAAGGAGCAGCATATACTTTTATGGTTGCATCAAAGGGTTTGCCGGCGGATAAGGAGATTACCTTCACGCTTGACCGCCCGTTCCTGTTCTGTGTTCAGTCACAGGACGGCCTCCCGCTTTTCATCGGCGTGGTTGAGAAACCGTAAAACTTATGAGATAGAGAAAGACAAAGACCGACAGATTGCAGGAAACGCAAACTGTCGGTCTTTTTATAGTATTTGTCCTGAAAAAAGGAGAGAAAAGTTAATCGGGTTTCCTTCCGGTGCCGCCGCAAGCCGGACACTGCTTCGTACCGTGGCACTGTTCGCATTCTGCCGTGCCGGAACCGTTGCAGTCCGGGCAGGTGCCTTCGGGAGTTTTGCCGGTGTGGTTACAGCGCATGCAGTCAACTAGTCCGGTACCGTCACAACGCTCGCATATGCCGGTTCCCTGACATACCGAACAGCCTTCCTCTTTTCGCGGCTCGTGGTGCTCATTCGGGTCATTCGGATCGCCGGGTTCGTTCGGATCGCCCGGCTCGTTCGGATTACCCGGTTTACCGGGACCCGATTCCGGGGCAAATGCTACGTCGGTTTCCACCCGGATATCAGACTTTATCGAAATGTTGCATTCCTGTGCGACCCGCTCTGCGGTATGAGTAGCACGATCAAGCACGGCGTCGGCTTCGGATTTTGCACAGTTTGCGCTGACGACAGTCAGTTTAACCTCGCCGCCGTCCTTCAAAAAACCGTCCTGATGGGACATCTTCACAATATCCTCAACGGCGCCTTCGATGCCGCGGCCGACAATTGCGCAACGGTCTTCAATCTGTTTCGCGTCGTCGTTCAATGCCTGATAGCCGATGACCTCGTTTCCGCTTACAAACAGAAGAAACGCGGGATTGATGCTTACTTCCACCGCAAAGTCGTAATGCTCCGGGGCCTTCTTAAGAGCATCCTCAATCGTTCCTGCCGGTGTCTCCGTCGGATTGTCCGGGACTTCCGTCGGGTTATTAGCCGGATTATCGTTTTTAGCCTGTTCCGTCGGCGTGTCCGTCTTCGGTTCGTCCTTCTTTCCGCATCCGGCAAGAGAGAGCACCATGACCAGGCAGATCAGCCAGGCAAGCAGTCCGTATTCTCGCTTCATAAGGAGTACCTCCTTCCTGTTACTGAAAAAAGCGTACCATATCATTTGCCGCTTCCGCAAGCGGGAGAAAAGCCTTAAAACGAAGACAAGGCAGCTCCAAAAACAAAAAACGTTCAAAATGACACGTGGTCTGTCATTTTGAACGTTTTTAAGCATGATCAGAACTTCCGGAAGCTCGGCTTTCCCTTTCTGAAGGTCGTGTACTGAGTGTAGCCGAGCTGCCTGATCACGGTTTCGGCTTCTGCGAAGGCACCGGCAATCCGGTAGGGTTTGTGGGCATCCGAGCCGATCGTGAGAAGTGTGCCGCCGAGTTCACGGTAGCGGGCAAGAATCTTCGGACTCGGATTGAGCACCCCGCCGCGAGCCAGTCTTGAAGTGTTGACTTCGATTCCCTTGCCCCGGGCAATCAGTTCCGTAAGAATCTGGTCAATCAAAGAATCAAACTTCGTCATGTCAATCGTTACCCCCTCCGGCAGATACCGAAGAATGTAGTCGAGATGTCCGTAGACGTGGAAGCAGTCGTAATGGCAGACGCTGTACAGAACCGACTCGAAATACATCCGGACGATGTCTTCGGGACTCCGTCCGTTCCAGCGGTCCCGGTTGTACGGATCGAAATGGTCAATTACGTGGGTGGAGCCGATGACGAAGTCGAAGGGATAGTTGTCTGTCAGATTCCGGCAGAGCTTCTGCACTTCGTCCCGGATGTCCGGCTCGTCCCGAAGTCCCAGCTCAACGCCGATCCGGATATCAATCTGCCCGCGGTATTTTTTGCGAAGCTCCGTGAGCTTGGCGAAATACTCACCGGGGTCGAAGAGGAAGGCGTTAAATCCCTCATCCTCCGGAAAAACGTAGTCCATGTGGTCGGTAAAGCAGTAAGTCTTAAGCCCGACCGCAATGGCCTGCTCGATCATGCTTTCCTGTGATGCCTCACTGTCCGTAGAGAAGGAACTGTGAGTGTGAAAATCCGCGTTGATCATCTTTGTTCTCCTAAATCAGTCTTTCACTTCTTTAAGCGATTCGTCGATTCCGGGCGTCGCGACAAGAGAGTAGTTGGTGTAATACACGACGAAGCCGGGCTTGGCGCCGTTCGGCTTTTTGACGTTCTTGCGCTGCAGGTAGTCGATTTCGATCTTGCCGCCGGCGTCCCTGCCCGACGAATAATAAGCGGCCAGGCTTCCCGCAACGGCGAACAGTTCATCCGGCACCTCGCGGCCGCCTGTCTTCAAAACGACATGTGAGCCGGGAATGCCCTTTGCGTGGAACCACCAGTCGCTGTTTCCGGCAATGGAAAATGTGACCTCGTCGTTCTGGTAATTGTTCTTCCCGACATAAAACTCAAACCCGTCGGCGGTGATGTAGTGAAGCGGCCGGCTTTTCGGAATCTTAGCCTTTTTCGCGCCGGGCTCCCGGTGAAACTTCAGATATCCGGTATCGGTCAGCTCCGTCTTGATTTGGTTCAGGTCGGCCTCGTCCCTGGCAAAGGAGAGGGATTCCCGAACGCTTGTCAGATGCTCGAGTTCGGCCTCGCCTTCCGTAAGCAGTTTTGCAACGGCTTCACCCGTGCGGCGAAGCTTCGCATAACGGTCGAAATACTTCTTGGCGTTCTGCAGGGCACTGAGCGTCGGGTCAAGCGGAATCGTGATTTCCGTATTGTCGTAGTAGTTCGTGCACGTGAGCGATTTGCTTCCGGGCTCGGCGGAATAGCCGTAGGTCGTCAGAAGCTCGCCGTAGATGCGGTAGCGGTCCTTCTTTTCGGTATCGGCCATCTGCTTGCGCTGCAAATCGAGCTTCTTTGCGGTACGTTCGATCGCATTTTGCACGGTCTTACGAAGATCGGCCGACTTCGCCCGCATTCTGGTCACGGCGTCCTTCTCCTGATAATAGCTCAGGATGACCTCGCTCATCGAGGACTTTTCGGTAACTTCATATTCTGGATAATCCGAAAACGTGCGAAGCGGCACCGGGGCAAATTCCACGGGGACGCCGTCTTTTTTATAAATGACCGGGGTATAGGTTTCCGTCTCGATCTGCTTTTTCAGCCAGAAAAGGATTTCGGAAAGCGTATTACGGTCCTCCCCGGAAAGCTCGGCGGCAGGCAGCTCGGGATTGATGCCGGCCCGGTAGCAGAGCTCGTTCGCGATGACGGGGCTTAGACCGGTAATCATCTGATATAAGGCGGCGGAAACAGGTCCCGGACGATTGGCAAGAAGAGAGCACAGTTCCGCAGGAAATTCTGCGGTAAGAGAGTGCTTTCCGTCGGTTTTCGGAATGAACCAGGGCTTTCCGGGAAGGACTTCCCGGACGGAGCTTACAAACGAATTGACACGCTTGATGCTGTCGATGATCTTGAACTCTTCATTCGTGAAGATGATATTCGAATATTTGCCCATCAGCTCGACAATCAGATACTTCTCGCACAAATCCCCCATTTCATTCAGGTGCTGAAGCTTAAATCGGACGACGCGCTCGAGGTCGGGCTGCTCGATCTGCAGGATTCTGGCACCGCCGAGGTGCTTCCTTAAAAGCATGCAGAAAGTAGGCGCCGTAAGAGGAGCCGGTTTTGCTTCGTTTCTTAAGCAGGCAAGCGGCAGCGAGGCACTCGAGGAGAGCTGCAGGTAATAGGTTGTTTCGTTCTTTACGGTCAAAATCAGCTCGTCCGGTTCGGGCTGGCTGATCTTTTGAATCCGTCCGCCCGTAAGTGCCTGTTTCCATTCGGAAACGAGGGCGGAAAGGGTAATGCCGTCAAATGCCATGGCTGGTGTTTCCCCCGTATATTTTGTTCTTTCTTCTTTCATAATATACCACATAATGTTTGACATTGCTATGGAAAATCCTTATAATATAATAGAATATCTTTCGGAATCTTTTTTGCCCTTCGGCATGGGATTTCGGACAGGGGAGAGTAACGGATGATTTACCGGCTTGAGAAGAAATTCGGCAAATACGCAATCAAAAACCTGATGAAGTATGTCACGATTATGTACATCGTCGGCTGGGTCATCAGCTTTGTCAGTCCGGATTTCTATAAAAACTGGCTGATGCTTGATATTGACAAAGTCCTGCAG
>CADBTG010000141.1 GCA_902797475.1 uncultured Lachnospiraceae bacterium
GCCTGCACCGCGAGATAAATCATCAGCACGGGAAGAACCGTGAATTTGCTCAAAAGAAACGCAACCGGAATGCTCACCAGAAGCAGGAACACGCTGTCAAAGCAGAATGTGACGAGTGTCTTTCCGCCGGTCCGGAGCGTGAAGTATGTCGCATGCATGAAAGCATAAATCGGCATGCACACCGCGCCGACCTGCATGAAGCCCTTGGCAAGCGTCTTGACCGAGCGCTCCGTCTTGTAAAGCTCCGGGAACAGCGGCGCCAGTATGAACAAAAGGCCGCCGAGAACGACGCAGGACATGACGGAAAATGTGATGAGCTTCGTGTCCGTATCCCTTGCCTCTTCCAGTTTTCCTGCTCCGAGAAGCTGTCCGACCATGATGGCGATGGCGCTTCCCATTGCCATAAACACGATATTAAACAGGTTGGTTACCGTCGAGGCGATATTCAGCCCCGCGACGGCATCGAGTCCTCTTTGCGAATAGCATTGATTGAGAAATGCCATGCCGGCCGACCAAAGCAGCTCGTTCACCATCAGCGGAAGTCCCTTGAGCGTAATCTTTCCGACCAGTCTCTCCGGAATCAGAAGGCTCTTATACAGGCCTTCGGCAAATTTCATCCGAATCGTATTCAAATGCGTCCAGAGAATGACGATGGCAGCCTGCACGAAACGGCTGATGACCGTTGCAATCGCAGCACCCTTTACGCCGAGGGCGGGGGCACCGAATTTACCGAAGATCAGCACATAGTTCAGGCACAGATTCACGAATACGGCCGTCAGTCCGGCAACCATCGGGACACGTGTCTCGCCGCATTCGCGAAGCGTTCCCGCATAGACCTCTTCGATTCCGAACGGAATCAGTCCGATCAGCATGACAGCCAGATATTCCCGGCCGTAACGAAGCACCTCATCCACCGACTGAAGCGTGCCGCCTTCCTCGTGCAGGTAAAGCTTCATCAGCGGATCGCCGAACCGGAACAGCACGGCAATTCCGAGAAGCACCACAAAGCCCGTGATATAAATCTTATAGCGGAACGTGTTCCGTACGCCCTCGTGGTCTCCTTTGCCGTAGAACTGCGCCCCGTAAATGCCCGGGCCGGCAAGTGCGCCGAAGATGCCCAGATAGATGACGAACATCAGCTGGTTCACAATGGCAACGCCGGACATCGGCTCGGTTCCGACGCGCCCGATCATCAGATTGTCAAGCAGGCTGACGAAATTGGTGATGCCGTTCTGAATCATGATCGGCACCGCAACCGTCAGCGCTTTTCTGTAAAATTTTCTGTCTCCGATTAACTTACTCATAGAAAAACCTTATTTCACTAAAACTATAAACCCCTTTACCGGTCTTCGATGACCGTTACCTCGCGCCCGCACTCGTTCGCGTAATTGACGGTAAATGCCGTCCCCCCGCCGGATCCGTTGAACACTGCAATGACAAGCGATGAACGGTCGACCATCCACCGGTCTCTTGCAAGAAAGCAGCCGGGCAGATAGCGAGGGCAGATGACCTCCTTCACATCCGCTTCCCGGATGATTTTTGCGCACCACTGCCGCTCCGTCTCGGTTCCCTTGCTCGGAAAGCCCGGATACGGAAGCGCGCAGATCAGGCGCAGCGGATGCCCTTCGTTTCTAAGCGTGAGCACTTCCGCGGCGGCCCATGCGTCAACGCCCGGCGCCATGCCCGAGATGAAATCCGTGTACCCCTTCGAAACGGCCTTCAGAATCTCCTCCTTCAGCCGGATGCGGATCTCCCGTTCGGAGAGGTGGCATTTTTCAGGGCGGTGCCCCGTAAAACAGCAGGTCCTAAGCCTTTCTTCTTCGGAAAATGTCATGCCCTGCCTCCGGTTTCAGTCTCCTGCTCGTTGAAAACAACCTCGCCGGAGCCGTCATCCATGCGAAATCCCACCAGCCGGTTTCCGCACCAAATGCTTTCAAACCGCGCGATTCCCTCCTCCGCACGCTGTAAAAGGCCGCAAAGCGCCTTCCGATCGGCCGCCTTGCGGGAATTCCCGTTCTGCTTCCGCCATGCGGAGTAAACCGGCAGCATTCTCTCAACCGCGCCCTCCACATTCGGAACCGGGTAAATCCGGTAAAGCCATTTCTCGAATTTGGTCTCATCCTCGCACACATAAAAATCCGCGAACTCGCACGGCTTCCCGGTGTCCCGGAACCCGAACTTCTTATGCAGTCCGATCGATCTTACGTTGTCGCGTTTAATGGCAGCTATGAGCTTTTCCGCGGCCTCATACTCCTGAACCGTCGCAATCATCAGCTCGTACATCGCCGTTGCGACACCTTTTCTGAAAAATGCCACGCGCACGTGCACATCGCCCACATACCAGCGCCGCACGTCATTCGGGTCGCGCAGGCAGCGGAGGTATCCGACAACCGCGCCGTCCTCCCACGCCGTCACCTCGAACCACTTGACAGCGTAGTCCTTTTCGTACCAGTCGCAGAAACCCGTCTGCCCTTCGGCGGCGTCCCGCGGTATGCCCTTCACCTCACAGAAAAAATCCGTAAGCGCTTTCTTCGTGCGCTTTGACATCTTTCTGTGGGAATCCGTAACCTCATATTTCATGTAAGCTTCTCCTATATATGTTCTACTTGTGTAGAATATTCATCTGTTTCCAAACTCAGCCGAAGTGAATTCCGCTTCTCCTCCACGAAAGAGGCGGATTGGATTCATTATACCACAACAAAGGAAAATACGAAACCCAAACATAAGAAAAACCATGCTTCAACAGGGAATGTGGACTTTCCTGTTTTTTTGTGGTATAATACTCCAATCAGGCAAATGCATTTTTGCGAAATGACGGTGTGGAATATGGGGAACTCGAATTACGAACGTAAAATCAAAGAGCTGCAGGCACTGGCGGAATACCGGAAGGAATTGCGGAAGAATCCGCAGCTACGGTTTCTCTTCTTTGAACTGACGCAGCGTTGCAACGAAAACTGCATTCACTGCGGAAGCCGCTGCGGAGAGACCGAGGTCGCGGAGCTGCCGACAGAAGTCTATCTCCGGCTTCTTGACAAGGTCGCTTCAGACTTTGCGGGACATCTTCCCATGATCTGCGTAACGGGCGGCGAGCCGCTTTTACGGCGGGATTTCTTCGAAATCGTCGGGCATGCGCACCGCCTCGGCTTCCCCTGGGGGATGACGAGCAACGGAACGTTAATCACAAAGGATGTCGCAAGACGGCTTAAGGAAGCCGGGATGAACACCGTTTCCGTCAGCCTTGACGGCACGAAGGAGTACCACGACCGATTCCGCCGCTCCCAAAACGCCTTCGAGCGTACCGTTGAGGGGCTTCGGAATCTTTTGGAGCAGGGTTTTGAGGACGTCCAGGCAACCACCGTTGTTACGAAACAGAACCTCGACTCCCTGGAGGAACTGTTTCAGGTGCTTTACGACATCGATGTGGACTCGTGGCGGCTGCTCGCCATCGAACCGATTGGAAGGGCACTCGACATTCCCGAGATGCAGCTTGGCACGAAGGAGCATTTCGCGCTGCTTGATTTCATTCGCGGCAAGCGGGAGCAGGGTTATCCTGTCTTATACGGCTGCTGTCACTGGCTGGGGACCGATTACGAACGGGAGGTTCGGGACTGGTATTTTCTCTGTAACGCCGGCGTTTATACCGCCAGCATCATGAGTAACGGAGACATCGGCGCCTGTCTTGACATCGACCGGCGTCCGGAAACCATTCAGGGCAACATACTGCGCGACGATTTCACGAAGGTCTGGAAGGAACGTTTTGAAATCTTCCGAACGCCTCTTTCGGAGCGCTGTGAGGAATGTCGCAATTGCCCGGATGTTGCTTTTTGTGAAGGGGGGTCCTGTCACAGTTGGGACTATGAACGCGACCGGCAGCTCGTCTGTCTGAAGCGTGACCGTTAAGTCCCCGAACGTGCGGTCTTAAGACCGGGAAAGGAATGACAATGAAGAAGAAAACACTGAAGAAGATATTCTCCGGCGCGGCGATTTTTATTGCTGCCGCCAATATGAACGGGTGTGCTTACGGCCCGGGACCTGCCACCAGCCCCACGCCCGTTGAGCGTCCTCCGGAGGAGTTTTCGCTTCCCGAGGAATTCGATGAATCGGAAACCCAGTATTTTCCGAAACCGTCTTCGGATTCTTCAACGGAAGACTCTTCAGAGAAGCTGTCCGACCTGCTTCAGTCATAAGTGCCGGTGCTTCATCCGGCGTTTCTTACATCACTTTCATCAACAAAACCCGGTACCTTACAGTACCGGGTTTCTCATTTTCCTCATCTGATCAGCGTACAATCCGATAGCCGGCAAACTGACCGACCGCTGCCCGCGTGCGGAATACGGCTGTTCCGTCCTTTTCGGTGTATAACGGTTCCAGCGTGAAATCCTTTTTGAAGAACGACGGTGCGTTCAGCATCTTAAGCCCCTTCGCGCCGCGAATCCGGATTGTCACCTCCGAATCCTTTGCCTGCGACGTCACATAGGAATAGATGACAAATGTGTCGTTATCGTACGGGAAAAGGCTGATTCCCGAAGGACCCTCGAGCGTGATGCCATTTACCATGAACTCGGCGCGCATCCGGTTAAGCACGCCCTCCGGAAGCCTGTAAAGATCCGGGAAGGAATCCGGAACGACGAGCGTCAGCATCTGCCCGTCGCCGTAGGTATCGCGCCCCAAAAGCATGTAGCTTTCCTCGTTCTTTCTCGCTTTCACGAGAGCACCCCAGGTTGCATTGTTTCGGAATTCGAGAATCGGGACGGTCACATCGGCCGTGCCGACGCACTCTCTGAAACCGAAGCCGCGCACAGGCTCTGCAAGGAACTCGTTCACGGTGACAACGCGTCCGCGGTAACGGATCGAGGTAAGTCTTTCGATTCCCTCGCCGAGCATCTCGGTGATGAAGCCGGACGTCACAATCGCCTTGCCGCCTGCTGCCACATAGCTTTCGAGCTTGTCAAGAATCTCCTCGTCATATGCCGACGAAGCGGTCAGAAGCATTGTCGGTGCATCGGCCTCGAAGTAAGGCGTCGTCCGAATCGGGAAGCCGCACATGCCGAGGAAGTCCTGCACATTGTCCTCTCCCTGCGAGGCATTCGGGATGTAGCAGGGAATTCCGATCGGCGTTCCGAGGCTGTCCATCAGCTCGTCAAGCTTCTCAAGCTGGCAGCCGAGTGCCGGAATCAGCGGGCTTCCGACAAGCGACTGGAAGCAGAACATCATCAGTTCCTTCGGCTTTGAAAAGCAGGTCAGGTAAGCCTGCTCAAGATAGTAATCCATGACCGGACAGCTGTACGGATCGAACCATCCGCCGCCGTTTCCACCCGGAAGCATCTGCTCCATATACGTCATCAGCGAATAGGAAAGATACCGCGGCAGATGCTGGTCGGTATGCAACGGATCTCTTGTTTCGGTTCCCGTATAAATGCCGTCGAACATATCCTTTTGGGACATCGGGTCATAACCGGTCTCCTGGTAGGATTCCATCCAGTTCGGATATTTGATGATAGCTTTGCAGTTCGGATTGACTGCCTTGGCGGCATCGATCATGTATTCCTTCGAAATCCGCTGCAAAAGGTTCACGCGGTAGCCCTGCCAACTGCCGTCTTCGATTCCGTTCTCCTCATTGTACCGGTCGCGTCCTTTCCGGCACGCCTCGCAGGTACAGTTCGAGAAGAAGAAATCGTCGATCAGAATCGAATCGAAAACCTTCGCGGTCAGCTCCACTGCTTTCTTAAGCGTTGCGAGCATCTTCGCATCGTTATAGCAAAAGGTATCGAAAAGCCTCTGCTTCGGCTTGTCACCCTCCGGGGTCGGGATTGCGGTCGTGATTCCGCCTTCCGTGCGGATGCCGGCCTTCTCAAACGTCTCCTTTACCATCCGCACCTGCTCTTCCGTCGCGAAATCCCCGCCGCGGAAGGCTTCCACATATACCTTGTCAAGTTTCATATACCGGTTGAACCAGGCGATGTCCTTGGTAAGCTTCTCCTCGGTCGCTTTGACGGTTCCGCCGGCTACGAAGAACGTGGTCAGCGCAAAATTCCTGTAATTACCCATACAATAATCTCCTTCCCGGTCGTAAGACCTGCCCATATTGTAAAATGCCATTGCAGCTATTGCAATGGCATAAATCGTATTCACCTCTTCCGTTTTTTGTGGAATTCTTTTTATTCGTCCCGGCGGCTTTGCATATATTCATTGTAGCGCGCGTTGGCCTGTTCGCTTTCTTTTTTCCTGTGCCACGCCTCGATTTCGCTGCTGATGGCAAGCATCTCATCCACAACCTCCTCCGCCTTGCGGGGTCTGACCTGCCGCAGATAGGAACTCATCCGCCGTATGGCCTTTGGGCTGCCGAGCTGCCGGGCAATCAGTTCGCCCAGCTCCGCCGGAAACCCAAGCGCCGTAATCTCCCGTAGAAGCTCGTCTTTTGCCTGAAACCATTCCTGATTCGTCATCTCTGTCCCTCTGTGACACCCATTTCCTCGATGTTATACTGCACCCGTTTTTCCTCCGTGAGTTCTGCATCCGGGAACTGCCGCTTTGCCTCGTCGAGAAGTTCACGATAGTTTTTGTATCCCGCTTTGTATGCGTTCCGTCCGGACGTAAGCACAAAACTCTGACTGTCCGGAAGGTAAATCGACGCATACGGTACATATGCCAACCGGCCGAAATCCTCTGCGTTTAAAAGACTCACCGTATAGTTATCACATACGGCGATGATGCCGTCGGCCTCCAAAAGGTAGGAAACGCGGGTAGGAGCCTCAAAATTATTCAGGCAGGTGCCGTCTGCGAGGCGGAAAACCTTTACCCGGTAATCGTCTCCCTCCGCAAAGAAACACTCCGAATCCTTCGTGAATCCGAGGAAGCAGACAGAAAACGTCTGGATCGGAAGCTTCAGAACCGTCTCACACTCGGGAAGCGACAAAACACGCACATACCCGTCCGTGCACGCCATTGCCGCATACTTTCCGGTTGCATCACACACCAAGCACTGCCCCTTAGTCGTGAACGGGGAAGGGATCCGCATTTCTTCCTTCTTCTCCGTCACGGTTCCTGTCGGAATGTCCACATACAGTAACGAGCCGTCCTCCAGGGAAATCAGGAAAATACGACCGTCTCCGCTCAGCGCAAAGTCCGCCGTCTTTTCGAGTTTATCGTCCCGGTACACGCACTGTCCTTCCGTTATATCAATAACGGCGACGCCGCGGAAGGAACCCCTGATTGCAATATAGCGTCCGTCACTGCTGATGACAGCCCTGTAACACGTAATCGAAAGGCCGAGGCTTTCAAACGTAACCTCCTTCTCGGTTCCCGCAAAAGGATCAATCAGAATGACCCCGTCACGTGTGACAGCAAGGAAGTTGTCTCCGTAGAATCCGGTTCGAACCAGGTTATATCCGATGTCCGAATAATGTAAGAGATTCCCGTCGGCATCGTAGAACGAGAGGCTGCCGACTTTGCCTCTGCCGTCCAGAACATAATACTTTCCGGAAGGCGCAACGCCGACGCCGACAGTTTCCTCGGGCAGTCCGGGAAGTTCCGTAAGATCCGACGCCGTGAGGCGTTTCATGACTGCCACGCTTGTGGAGTACAGACTGCTCAGGGCAATGCCCCCGTCAAAGACTTCCATGCCGTCAAGCATCAGGTTCGTGCTGATGGTATATCCTCCGTATATCCTGCCTTCTTCGGTATTGATTGCAATGATATCGCCGTTTCTGCAGCTGATGAATGCGGTTTTCGAATTCTCACTCAGGTGCAGTGTGACTGCCGCGCCGGGAAGCGCAAACTGCGCCTTCAAATCCCCGGTCAGTTCATCATAGGAATACGCATGACCTTCCGCCGCAAGTACAAGGCTGCCCTTTTCCTCATAGTTCCGAGATCCTATAAGAAGCTTGAAATTTGAAAAATCCCACCCCTCACACGGGATGTCCCTGCTGTACAGTTTTTCTCCGTCTTCCGCACGGAAGACATCGAGCGTCAGCTGTTTCAGGCTGCTGTAGAAGAAATCCGGGTTCGTGCTTACGACTGCAACATTTCCGTTCGCCGTAATGCAAAAATCCAGGATATAGCCCTGTGAAACCGTAACCGTGCGGGAAGAAAGACCGTTCAGATCCGCAATCGTAACTCTGGCAAGTTCATCCTCGTTGACATATTGGCCGACAACAAAATACTTCCCGTCTGCCGAACGCTTGCATTCCCGGACGCTTTCCCCCGGATTCTCGCACAAAATCTCTGCCTTTTTCGTAAAATCATCGAGAGAAACCATCGTCACCTTTTCCGGACGGACGCAAAAGGCCGTGCCGATTCCGTCGGCGATGACACACTGACCGGTTTTCGCCTCAAACGGGAACCGCGCGGTTTCTTTCCCGCTGTTATCATACCGCACGGGGCACTGCTCATACGCAACCACCACCCCGGAGGAATCGCCGACGGCGGAAACAATCCAGCCGTTATTCTTCTCCGAAAGGGGATTTTCCAGCTTCAGCAGGCGCATGCAGGAATCACAGTCCCAAACATATACCGCTTTTCCGTAATCAACGGTTGTGAGGTATTTCCCGGTACTGTCCGTAAACATGCCTCTGATCTGCTGGTCATGCGGAAGACAGCGGTCATGTGAATACTCCAAACCGCAGTCGTAAGCATGAAGCGCAGCCGCCAAAGCATACTCTGCCTCAGCGACGAACGGGCGGTCATTTCCCTCAGAAGGAAGGCCCTCCGATGCAATCAAAACCGCATCCTCACGGTTTCCTTCCTGAAGCTGCATCATGGCTTCTTCCGCATAGAACCGGGACTGATTCTTCTGCTTTTCCCGGTATTCCACAAGTATTTCATCGGCAAGCTTTGTTTTCTCGTCCGCAAGCTTCGACATCCGGTCCGCGAGCTCGCTCTTCTCGTCGGCAAGGACTGCCTTTTCATCCGCAAGCTCGGCCTTTTCGTTCGCGAGTTTCTTCATGCGGGCGGCAACACCGGCGTTATAAATACCGAACGCCGCACCCGCCGCCGCGATGATGCCCGCGGATACAGCCGCAATCGCGATATTTCTCTTCAGGATTCGCTCGCGATGACGCTGACGGAGGTCGTCGAAGGTACAGCCGAGAATCGGCGCCGCAAGACGCAACAGCTCCGTTTTGAACTTTTTGTTCCGCTCCTTCGGCGTTTCTCCGCGCACATCGGCTGCCAAAGGCTCCACCGGTCTTCCGTTCTCGTCCGTAAGCAGCTGCGCAGGGAAGCTCTGATCCGGCTCACCGTCGACCAAAACCGCCAGAATGTGGTGCCGGTCATGAAGCTTGATGAACGTGTCAATCTCCTTAGCGACCCAATAGGAACCGGGCGTTTCCGGCGAACAGATGACAATCAGGTACTCCGATTCGCGAAGAGCCTTTGCGATATTCTCGTCCAAGTCACTGCCGATCGGAAGCTCCTCCTGATCGCGGAATACTCTCTCGATTCTCTTTTTACCGATCTTCTTGCGAACCGGCCCCGGAACATGATAAGTCTCAAGTCCCGCATGAACCTTCTTCGCAAACTCCATGTCAAGCGGCGTATGCCGGTAACTGATAAAAGCATCGTAAAGCATTAATTACCCCTCACATTTTTCATAAGTCTTTTGGAAAATACGACCCTCGATGACATATACATCCGAGACATCGTCCGCACGGACGGCAAGATAGTCACCGGTCCGTCCGAGGTAGTATTTGTCGGGATTCCACCTCGTGAACACCTTCACACGGCCGTGGATCTCCTTCGCATAGATGCCGTCTCCGCCGACGGATTCGCAGCTTCTTGCAAACGGAAGAAGCGGAATGTGCTCGCCTGTCGCATTGTTGATGACATTCGGCTGATACTCGCCCGGGAATATGTACGGGGCGTCCGTGACCTCATAGGAGCGCTCGAATTTTGCCTGCTGAATCGGATAAATCTCACCGTTTACGTTGATGATGATATAGAGGTCTTCGGTGATTTCCACGTCGATGTCGCCCTCAAGCGTACGTATCATAACCTTGGTGCCGGGCTCCGCTATGTCGCAGGCCCGAACGAAACCGACCCGGAACCTCTTCTTTTTATATTTGGCAAATTCGACGAGATTCGCCTTGTATTCCTCCGCATAGAGGATTGTCGTTTCATCAAAATAGGCATTCATTCTGGCCGTGATGAACCGGGTGATGTCTTCTTTCTCAAAGCGCACCCCTGCCTTCACCAGCAGGTCCTTCTTTAAAAAGCCGCCGGCCTTCACCAGGTGTCCGCCTCCGCCGCCGAGATTCTCGGCGAGGAAGGCTGCCAGCTCGCATGCCTTGACTTCTTTGATGCAGCTGCGCACCGAATACTTGATTCCGGACGGAAGGAGGTTGTAAACAACACAGGTATTGACGCCTTCGACCTCTAAGAACATGTCGCTGATAATCCCGAGAATGTTGGAATCGCAGGGGCCTGCCTCAACGATTCCGCTGCATCTTCGGTCATCGACGATCGTATTTTTCAGGGCCTCACCCGCAATCCGAAGCTCTTCGATTGAAAGATTGGAATTGCGGAAAAGCGTGACGGACGCCTTGTTAAACTCTGCCGTGTCGCGAAGATCCCGGTCGCTCGGATGCGAAATCTCGGAGAAATCCGCCGTGTCGGTCATCAGCCCGTAATAGAGCGCCGTGGCAACTCTCCGGTCGGCATTGATATCGATTCCCTCTGCCTGAAGCATCTCGAAGATCACAGTGGAGCACGACCCGTAATTGCTTCGCACCTCGCTCATTCCGGGGAGCTCCGCAGAAACCTGATGGTGGTCGATAACGGCAACGTTCTCGGCCGGAAATACGGTTACATTGCTCTCTTTATATTGGCAGTCCACGGTGATAAGAAGCTCGGGCGGGTCGATGCTTGTTACATGCTCACATCCGATCTCCAGGTTTTCGTTCATCAAAACGAGATTGCTTTTCGTTATGGGATTCGCTCCGCCGTAGACAAATCGTGCGGGCACACCCTTCTGCTCCAGATACCAACGCAGCGCGAATCCGCTCGCAAGCGCGTCAGCATCGGGATTGTCGTGGCACTGGATGACAATCTGCCCGTATCCGCATAGATCCGAGAGTTTGAATGACATAGGATAAACCTCCGTGTTCTTACTTTCGCAGTCCGTCACTTCACGGCCGCAAAAACGCCCCCGGAATTCCTCCCGGGCGCCTCTTGGTTGACTCTTTTTTGCAAAGCGTCTTTGCATTTTTCATCAATTGTACCACAATCGCCCGAATGCCGCCACCCGTAAACAAAAAAATCATTTACAGACACCCTGTCCTTTTGCTACAATTTCAGTAACACTTCGAAAGGAAGGTATATGTATGAGGAAATCTTTGGCATTTTTGCTTACATTGGTTCTGTTGCTTTCTCTGACAGCTTCGTTCTCCGCAGCCGCGGACGGGTCCGATCTTTTCACACCCCCGGCTCCGGAGCATGTCTCCGTAAGATGGATGGAAACCAACGACTCTCCCACATCCTGCTCCTTCTCCTACAGCGTTCCGACA
>CADBTG010000142.1 GCA_902797475.1 uncultured Lachnospiraceae bacterium
ACGGGGCCGTCTCGGCAAGCTTGCTTTTGGCCTTCTGCACCTTCATCGAAGAAACCATATACATGGCCTTCGTGATTTTCATCGTGTCACGGATGCTCTTTATACGGTTTTGGATTTCTCTTGTCTGCGCCATTTAAAAAACTCCTCAGCAGCCTTTTCAAGGCTCTCACGCAGGTCATCCGACATCTTTCCGGATGTCTCTAACAGATTCAAAAGGTCGCCGTGATATTGCTCCATATACTCCAGATAAGCGGTCTTGGCTTCCCTCACTTCAGACGGCGGAAGTTCCGCAAACAGATGCTTGCCGGAGGCCACCAAAAGCGCAATCTGGCAAGGCACGGAAAGCGGGCTTGTGAGCGGCTGCTTCAAAAGCTCCATCAGGGATTTGCCGTGCGCTAACTGTCTCTTCGTCTCGCTGTCGAGGTCCGAAGAAAACTGCGTGAACACTTCCATCTCGCGGTACTGCGCAAGGTCGATACGAATCGTGCCTGCTGCCTTCTTCATTGCCTTGGTCTGCGCCGCGCCGCCGACACGTGAAACGGAAAGCCCCACATTTACCGCGGGCCTCTGCCCCGCATGGAACAGCTCGCTCTCAAGGAAAATCTGACCGTCCGTAATCGAGATGACATTGGTCGGAATGTAAGCGGAAACGTCGCCCGCCTGGGTTTCGATGATCGGAAGCGCGGTAATGGAACCGCCGCCCAGCTCATCGGAAAGTCTTGCCGAACGCTCCAACAGTCTCGAATGCAGATAGAAGACGTCGCCGGGATAAGCCTCACGGCCGGGCGAACGTTCCAAAAGAAGCGAAATTGCACGGTACGCAACGGCATGCTTTGAAAGGTCGTCGTATACGATCAGGACGTCCTTTCCCTGCTGCATGAAGTATTCCGCAAGCGCCGTTCCGCAATACGGAGCGGCATACTGTAAAGGCGCCGGGTCGGAAGCGGTCGATGCCACGATGCAGGTATAGTCCATCGCGTCGTGTTTCCGAAGCGTCTCGGTAAGTCTGGCAATCGTCGAAGCCTTCTGCCCGATGGCGACATAGATGCAGATGACATTCTTGCCTTTTTGGTTAACAATGGTATCAATGGCAATCGAAGTCTTTCCGGTCTGGCGGTCACCGATGATCAGCTCACGCTGTCCGCGGCCGATCGGGAACATCGAATCGATTGCGAGAATGCCGGTTTCAAGCGGTTTGGAGACAGGCTGACGGTCTTTGATGGTCGGCGCGGGACGCTCCATCGGAAGGAAGAATTCGGAGGTAATCTCTTCCTCTCCGTCCAAAGCATTGCCGAGCGCGTCAACGACACGGCCGAGATACCCTTCTCCTACGGAGATGCCGGCCATCTTACCGGTACGGACAACACTGCTGCCGGCTCCGATTCCGGTATCCCTGCCGAACAAAACGGCGCATACCTCATCCGCGCGGATGTCTAAGATCATGCCCTTTACGCCGCAGTCAAATACAACGATTTCACCGTATTGCACATGGTTGATTCCGCTGATGAATGCGATGCCGTCTCCGACGCGGTTAACGACGCCCGCTTCGCGCGCAAATGCCTCAAGCTTAAACTCTTCCACGTTGGCGCGAAGTCCCGAAAGCACGTCACCCGGCTTTTTGAGGTCCTTCTCCGTGCTGCCGAGCCCTTTGCTCAGCTTTTCCTTAAACTGGGCAAGACGTCCTCTCTCACTCCAGTCATATTCCTTCGTATCGAACCGAAGAATAAAACCGCTTCCGAGCGTTGCGTCAAGCAAAACGTCGATTACGGCTTCACTGTCTCCGCTTTCCCGAATGACAAAGGTGCGAAAGCCTTCCAATTGGGCTTCGGTCGGAGGCGTTACGCAAATGAGTTTTGCCTTCATTTCGTTTCCTCCACTTTGCTCAGGAATTCGTCATACAGAGCATGGTCCACGCGGGCACCGCCGCCGTCTCCCATGTTCTTCTCGGTTGCAAGGGCAATCATATCGGCAATCTCCTGCTCTGCATCCGCCAGAATGCGTTCTTTGCTTCTGGCTGCGTCTGCAGTCGCATCCGCCTCGATCTTACGGGCGGTCGTGCGGGCATTGCTGACAATCTTTTTGTATTCGTCATCCGCCTGTTTTCTGGCCTTCTGCAAAATCTGACGGCGCTCCTCCTCCGTGTCGGAAAGGCACTTCTCATAGCGCGCCTTCGCGGCATCGGCTTCCTGGGATTTTACGCGCAGCAAAGCAGCCTCGCGGTCAGCTTCCGCGCGGCGTGCATCGAGAATCTTACGGACGGGCTTAAACAGAAAATGCCACATGGCCGCCGCAAGAATCAGCAGATTGATGACGGTAAAAAGTAAGTTCCAATCAAGTTTCAGCATTACACAATCCCCTTCCGAAAAGGAATCCGGTTATTTCAGCATGATGATGATCAGGAAGGCAATAACAAAACCGTAAATAGCCGTAGCCTCGGCAAGTGCGCAGCCGAGAATTAGAGCCTTGTTGATCTTGCCGTCTGCTTCAGGCTGTCTGGCGATGGCTTCCGCAGCCTTACCGGTCGCAATGCCGATACCGATGCCGGCGCCGAGTGCGGAAAGAACGGCAATGCCCGCGCCGATTGCAATAAGAGTTGTGTTCATAGGTGGTACCTCCGTGATTTATTCTATTTCTTCTCGAATGTAAAGACTTGTCAGAAAGACGAATACATAAGCCTGCAGGAGCCCGTCGAACAGGTCGAAATACAGGCAGAAAACGGCGGGAAGCAAAATGTTATGGGTGATCGTTTTGATCAGCTCCATGATGACAAATGCCCCGAGCACGTTACCGAACAGTCGCATGCATAAAGAAAGCGGTCTCGTAAAGACCTCGAGAATGTTAATCGGCGTCACGACTGCAATCGGTTCGGTAAACTTGTGCAGCCATTTCCGCATTCCGAGATAGTAGATGCCGGCCGCTTCGACGAGGATGATGCTCATCAGCGCAAGCGCCGCCGTGACATTCAGGTCTTTCGTCGGAGATTTGAATCCGAAAATGCCGATGATGTTGGCAAGACCGACATATAAAAGAACCGTGATCAGATAAGGGATGAATGCCCGTCCCTTCTCTCCTACCATGCCCTCCACGAGATCGGTAAGCTTGGTCACAATCCATTCGACGAAGGCCTGGCGACGGGAAATGTTATGAAGTTTTAAGTTTCTGGTCAGCAAAAACGCACCGAGTATCATGACCGCCATGATGATCCATGTCACCACGACAGACTCCGAAACGGGGATTCCCCCGAATATCGGAATTCGGAAAACCGTCTTCACCTGCAGCTCTTCGTTAATGATTTCGGAAAGCTGATCCATCGCATGCCCTCCTTCCCGTTTTCTTCACAAAAAAGGGTGCGGAGGATCTCCGCACCCCTTACAGGTCAGTATATCACGCTTTAAGGCTAAATTCAATCCTTGAAGTACGCCACACCGCTCTCAAATACGAGCTGATTCTGGTCTCCGCTAATGTTCAGAGCGACACCGGTTCCGCGGCGTTCGGAGTGTGCCATTTTCCCGAGTACGCGGCCGTCGGGAGAGGTAATTCCTTCGATTGCCCAATAGGAGCCGTTCGGGTTGAACTGTTCGACCATCGTCGGGTTGCCTTTTTCATCAACGTACTGCGTAGCAATCTGTCCGTTCGCGAGAAGCTTACTGAGCCACTCGTCGTTGGCTACGAAACGGCCTTCGCCGTGCGAAGCGGGAATGCTGTAAACGCCGCCGAGCTCTGCCTTACGAAGCCAGGGGCTTAAGTTACTTACAACCTTCGTGTAAACGCTCTTGCTGATATGACGTCCGATGTTGTTCATCGCAAGCGTCGGGCTGTCCGCGGTCTGCGGAACAATCTCGCCGTACGGCACAAGACCGAGCTTGATGAGCGCCTGGAAGCCGTTGCAGATGCCGAGCGCCAAACCGTCACGGTCCTTCAGGAGCTTGTTGACGGCGTCGCTGATCTTCGGGTTTCTGAAAGCAGTCGCGATGAATTTGCCGGAGCCGTCCGGTTCGTCACCTGCGGAGAAGCCGCCGGGGAACATCAGAATCTGCGCATTATTGATGGCCTTTACGAAATCCTCAACGGAATCGGTGATGTTCTGCGCGGTCATGTTGCGGAATACAACGGTCTGCACCTCGGCACCGGCGCGCTCGAAAGCGAGCTTGGTGTCGTATTCGCAGTTCGTGCCCGGGAATACCGGAATGAATACCTTCGGCTTTGCAATGCGGTTCTTTGCGATGTAAACGGTCTTAGCGTCGTAAACCGGAGCCGGAACCTTCGTGCCTTCAATGGCATCGGCCATCGAGGAGCGGGTCGGGAATACCTTCTCGAGCGTGCCGTTATAAGCGGCAAGCGCTTCCTCAAGCGTGATTTCCATGAACTCCTCATCGCAGGCGTTGCCTGTGCAGCAGCCGGGCTTCAACTTCCAGCGGAACGTACCGGAATCGGTAACCTTACCGACTTTTCTGTAGGAAAGGCCGGCCTCGTCAAGAAGCGCGAGGTTCTCTTCGTCGATTTCGGCAAGAATGCTTCCGTAAGCCGGGGCAAATGCCTCTTCATAGCTTACCTTTCCGCACAGACGGATGCCGAAGCCGTTACCGAATGCCATCTTGCTCATTGCCTCGGCGATACCGCATTTGCCGAGTGCGTACATCGAACGGAACACGCCCTTGCCGGACAGCTCGTGAATCTTATCATACATCGCCATGGCCTTCTCATAATCCGGAAGGTCGTAAGCGTCTCTTGCCATGTCAAATACGACAACCTTGCTTCCCGCCTGCTTGAACTCGTCGGTTACGATATCCGAGAGCTTCGCAACGTCAACGGCAAATGACACAAGGGTCGGAGGCACGTCGATATCGTTGAAGGAACCGGACATCGAATCCTTGCCGCCGATGGACGGAAGACCGAGCTTCACCTGTGCGTCATAAGCACCGAGCAATGCGGCGAGAGGCTCGCCCCAGCGCTTCGGGTCGTTTCCGAGACGGCGGAAGTATTCCTGGAACGTGAAACGGATCTTCTTATAATCACCGCCTGCCGCAACAATCTTTGCAACGGAGCTGATGACCGCATATGCGGAACCGTGGAACGGGCTCCAGGAGGAAAGATACGGATCGAAGCCGTAGCTCATCATCGTAACGGTATCGCAGGCGCCGTCCAAAACCGGAAGCTTTGCAATCATCGTCTGCGTCGGGGTGCTTTCGTAAACACCGCCGTAAGGCATTGTCACGGTAGCCGCTCCGATGGAGGAGTCGAACATCTCGACAAGGCCCTTCTTCGAGCAGACATTCAGGTCGGAAAGCATGTTAAGCCATGCAGCCTTTCTGCCTTCCGCATCGTTACCGCCGGCAACGCCGAAGCCGCCCTTCTTATCCACGCTGTGCGCCTTGTAAGCATTGTCCTTATTGAAGAAAGAGTCCTTCTTGGAGGGAGTCTGTACTACAGCTGTAGTCTCCTGATGTGCCCCGTTTGTGTCAAGGAAGGCTCTGCTGATGTTAACGATTTCCTTTCCTCTCCAGACAAGAACGAGTCTGGGCTCCTTCGTAACCTCTGCCACAACAACCGCCTCAAGGTTCTCCTCTTCGGCGAAAGCAAGCATCTTATCGGCATCCTTTTTATCCACAACGATGGCCATGCGCTCCTGGGATTCGGAAATCGCAAGCTCGGTTCCGTCAAGGCCGGCATACTTCTTCGGCACTTTGTCAAGATCCACGCGAAGGCCTGCTGCCAGCTCGCCGATCGCAACGGAAACGCCGCCCGCACCGAAGTCGTTACACTTCTTGATCAGATGGCTTACCTCACCTCTTCTGAACAGTCTCTGCAGCTTACGCTCGGTCGGGGCATTACCCTTCTGTACCTCTGCGCCGCAGGTGTTGATGGACTCGGTCGTATGCTTCTTCGAGGAACCGGTTGCACCGCCGCAGCCGTCACGTCCGGTACGGCCGCCCATCAGGATGATGACGTCACCGGGATCCGAGGTCTCACGGATCACATTTGCCCTCGGCGCAGCACCCATTACGGCACCGATTTCCATACGTTTTGCAACATAATTGGGATGATAGATTTCGTCTACAAGAACGGTTGCTAGACCGATCTGGATACCGTAAGAGCTGTAGCCCTTTGCGGCACCGGTCGTCAGCTTTCTCTGCGGAAGCTTGCCGGCAAGCGTATCCTTCAGGGAAGCGGTCGGATCGGCAGCACCGGTCACGCGCATTGCCTGGTATACATAGCCGCGGCCCGAGAGCGGATCGCGGATGGCACCGCCGAGACAGGTGGCAGCGCCGCCGAAAGGCTCGATTTCGGTCGGATGGTTGTGTGTCTCATTTTTGAAAAATACGAGCCACTCCTCGGTTACCGGTCCCTCTTCCTTTCAATCGTAACCGGAACAACGATGGAGCAGGCATTGATCTCGTCGGAAAC
>CADBTG010000143.1 GCA_902797475.1 uncultured Lachnospiraceae bacterium
CTCGCTTCCGTCCTCAAAAATCACATAAACGACATCATGGTCGAAGTCGAAAATGTAATACTCTTCCACGGCGAAATCGCCCATCTTAACGAAGGAGTATACGCCCTCCCTGCCTTCCTTCGCGGTTTCTAAATCAACTGACGCAAAATCCCAATCCATATCCACAACGCGAACAGTCAGTTCCGGTGGGGGAGCCGGCGTGGGCGACGGTGTAGGCTCGGGCGATGGCGTCGGCTCGGGAGTCGGTGTCGGCTCAGGAGAAGGCGTCGGTGTCTCAGTCGGCTCTTCAGTTGGTTCCGGCGTCTCCGGTACCACGGTCACCTCTGCATTGTCCGCTGCCTGTCTGTTTATCTTATTCGCCTTATCTTCCGCCGCGTTCCCCGCATCCTCTCCGGTCCGCGGATAATCCCCGCAGGAGCAAAGCAGAAATGCCATCACCAAAACGACGGCAATCCATTTCCATTTCTTCCCATTCATTCTCATATGCGCCTCCGATTACAATCGGTTTCCTCATCTGTCCTCATCATAGCAGACACCTGCGTCGTAATACAAGCGTTCATCTCTCTATAGAAAATGTCATTTCTTTCCTTTTGACAAATCGCCCGACACTTTTATCCGTATTTGCACGCATTCTTCGCATTTTCCACAAAAAAAGAAAGCCTGCTGTGAGGCTTTCTTTAAAGGTCTTATGAATGTATCCGGAAACTTATGACAGCTTCGTTCCGCACTTGTTGCAGAATGCCATGTCATCGCTGACGATGTTTCCGCAGTTCGGGCAGGTCTTCTGAACGGGAAGTTTCGTTCCGCATTTGTTACAGAAAGCCATATCGTCGGTCACCGCGTTACCGCAGGAAGGACATTTCTTGCCGCCTTTGCCGAAGAAACTGTTGGCCTTGGCTGCGAGCTCTGCTGCTCTTGCCGCGCGAAGCGTTGCCGCCTCTGCCTGCTTACGTTCCTTTTCTGCCTGTCTTGCCGCTTCTTCATCGGCAATCAGCTGCTGAATTCTGGCAAGCTCGGCATTTGCGTTCTCTATTGCAGTCCGGGAAGCCTTCACGGCCTCATACTGCTGCATAATCTCATCATCAAAAACCATGCCCTCGTCCAACTTCTTGAGAAGCATAACACCGAGGGTGTACTGATATCCGGAAATCTTTCCGTTCTCAGCCTTAATCTGTGCGTTCACCTGATTGATTTCCGCGTTATGGGGTCCGAAAAATGCCATGGTCTGTCCTCCTTTTACGTGTCACATGCCGCACGAGGGGGCATCAGTCCCAATCGCGCTCGGGCATATAATAGTATTCCTTGTGAGTTCCTACATACTTATACGCCGGACGGATGATCTTACCGTTATTGATAATCTCCTCCAGGCGGTGTGCCGACCATCCGCTGATACGCGAAATGGCGAAAATCGGCGTGTAGAGCTCTTCCGGTATTCCAAGCATATCATACACAAATCCGCTGTAGAAGTCAACATTCGCGCAGATCGGCTTGAACAGATGACGGTTCTCCGAAATGACCTCTTTGGCAATGCGCTCCACTCTCTCGTAGAGCTCCATTTCATCGCTGCGGCCCTTGGCCTCCGCGAGCTTTCTTGCATAGTCCTTCAGGATAACCTGACGGGGATCGGAAAGCGTGTAAATGGCATGTCCGATGCCGTATACCAAACCGGTCCGGTCGAAGGCTTCCTTGTTAACCAACTTGACAATGTATTCGCGGATCTGGTCTTCGTTCGTCCAGTCTTTCACATTTGCCTCAAGGTCTTCAAACATCTTTCTGGCCTTGATATTCGCGCCGCCGTGGCGGAAGCCCTTCAGCGAGGCAATGGCTGCTGCCATGGCCGAATACGTGTCGGTTCCCGCAGACGTTACAACGTGTGTGGTAAATGTGGAGTTATTGCCGCCGCCGTGCTCCGCATGAAGCACAAGGCAGATGTCAAGAACACGGGCCTCGAGTTCGGTGAAACGGCCGTCTGCACGAAGCATCGTGAGGATGTTCTCGGCCGTCGAATACTCCGGATTGGGGTTACGGATAATCAGGCTTTCATCCTGCTTGAAATGCAGGTATGACCAGTAAGCATAAATCGAAATCAAAGGCAGTTTCGCAATCAGGTTCATCGACTGCTTTAATACGTTCTCCGTGGAAATGTCGTCTGCCTTATCGTCGTAGGAATAAAGCGTCAG
>CADBTG010000144.1 GCA_902797475.1 uncultured Lachnospiraceae bacterium
GGGGCGTTTCTGCGGAACTCGCTTCGCTCAGACAGTCCTCGAAACGCCCCATGCGTTCTCCCGGTGGATAAGTCGACTGTTGCACGGCTTCGCCCTGCAACCCTCAATATCCCCTACAGAAACACACCCTCCAACCCCCGGCAAAAGCTTTTCGTAGGATGAAAAAAAACTGCACAGCCCTTCAGCAAAAGCCTTTTCATCGTGGAGAAAACCTCTAACGCCAACCCCCGGCAAGAAGCATTTCGTCGGATAGAAAAAAGCAGCCATCGCTGCGATGGCTGCTTACTCTCCACTCTAGTTTGCTTCGACTACTTCGGTTTTTTCGAAGCCGTCGTCAAATGTATATGTGATTTTGTATTCTACTTTGCCGTCGGTCTGTTTCATCCACAGGTTCACCATCATCAGCCCGGAATGGCCGCTGACGGTTTCACACAGGCGGTCTTCCCATTCGGTTCCGGAAGGGCTGTCGAGTAACATCTCGAGCTTTTCCTCGTATAACGGAAGCATGTCATCGTTGACAACGATAAAGGTGCCGTCATACTCCTCGCCGGGCGTTTTCGGCAATGCTTTGCCTCTGCGAATTACATTCTCGGTCTTCCTGACGGTGTCATCCTCCGTTCTCTCGTAGCAACCCATTACGACATAGCCTTCGTCCGCTTCAGAAGGAAGCTTCGTGCTGTGCGCCATATATATGTAGGGTGTCGCATTGATCATCGCCCCGGCTTTGTCGTCGGTTGTTCCTCTGGTGAACAGGAAGTCCGAGTTGAAATTAACGGCGGGTGCCCCTTTGCCTTCGGGGAAGAACCGCTTCAAAGCTCCGCTGCCCTCCATAGAGCGGAAGACGATTTCGGAAGCAAGGCTTTGGTCCAACTCATAAGGCCACAGCTCGGCGTCGGTCCAGGTGTAATCGCAGAAGTCCCTGGTTGTTGCAATGTTAATGTCGAGCTTCGGATCGCCGAGAATCTCGCTCCAACCCGACATGCCCTCATAGGAAACACCGACATACCGGTAATCCTTGCGGGCTTCCATGACGCGGCGCGCCGTCTCGTTCCACGGGTGGATACGACCGCCGAGATCGCCCCGGTCAAGGGAATAACCGATGTCTGTCGCGCAGTACAGATAGTACTGGTCGGTCAGCCCGATATCAAGCTCCCTGCCTTCGTAGCAGAAGCCGGACACATCGATGCCGTACACGTTGTCGTTGAATACGCCTTTAACCGGAATCGTGAAAAGTCCGCCTGCGGAAACCGGCCAGTCTCCTTCATGCCCGATCTGATCCCCGAAGAAGAAGGAAAGCGTCTCCCCTTCGCTTCCTTCCGCGGGTTGCGTGAAAATGGCATCAAGCATGGAAAATCTGATGCTCGGATACGCCTTCGCCTCATTCTTGATGTCCTCATCCGAAAGAATGATCCATTTCGCCAGCGGAGCCGTTTTCACATTATATACAACAATCTCCGTCCCCGTTTTTTCAACTATCATATCTACGGTATCTTCCAGAATCTCGGGGCTTCCCTCGCTTCCGTCCTGATGCGTGAAGAACCAGATGCTGTCCGCCGCACCGTTGAATACCCAATAGAACGAGCCTCGCTCAATCACCGTATCCGGATCCGGCTCCTTCGTAGGTTCCGGCTTGGCGGATTCGGTCGGTGTCAGGCCGTCCGGCGCAGAAGTAATCTGCCCCGCGTCTCCCGTCGGTCTTCCCGAATCAGGCTCTGCTCCGTTTTTGCTGCTTCCGCATGCCGAAAGAAGGCACGCCGCTAAAACCAGGCAGCACAAAAGTGTTTTTTTCATATGACTCCCCTTCAAAAAGCATCCTCTTTTCTTACATCATATCAGGAAAATGTTACAATTTCCGCTCATAGGTATTACAAATATATTACAAAAAACGCCCCGAAGCAATGCTTCGAGGCGTTCGTCGTTTCCGATGTTATTCCTTTTCAAACCGGCTGTAAATCATGCCGAACAATACACGGAATGCAATTCCGATGCCGGCAGAAGCCAAACCCAAAAGGAACGGGAAAGCCTTATCGCTGAACTGGCCGGGGATACTGAATACCATAACAGCGGTAACAATACCGATGATAACCAGAACAATCGAAAGAATATCCA
>CADBTG010000145.1 GCA_902797475.1 uncultured Lachnospiraceae bacterium
AAGCTCTTCAATCTGGCACACGTCGCTCGCATCCGCAAGGCATCCCGGACGGCAGGCGTCACCGAGGGAGATTGTCACATCATACTCGCGGCAAATGTCAAGAATCTCGTCGTAGTACTCATAGAACGGGTTCTCCTGACCGGTCATGCTCATCCAGGCAAATACCAAGGAGCCGCCGCGGCTTACGATATTCATCTTTCTCTTATGCTTCTTAATCTGTTCAATCGTCTTTCTCGTGATTCCGCAGTGAAGCGTCACGAAATCCACGCCGTCCTCGGCATGCAGGCGAACCACATCGATGAAATCCTTCGCGGTAAGCGTCGCAAGGTCTCTCTGGTAATGAATGACGCTGTCATAAACCGGAACGGTTCCAATCATGGCCGGGCACTCGCTCGTTAATTTGCGGCGGAAGGGCTGCGTATTGCCGTGCGAGGAAAGGTCCATGATGGCTTCTGCGCCCATGTTGACGGCCGCCATGACCTTCTGCATCTCCACATCGTAATCCTTGCAGTCTTTTGATACGCCGAGGTTTACGTTAATCTTCGTGCGAAGCATCGATCCCACGCCGTTCGGTTCAAGGCAGGTATGCAACCGGTTTGCGCAAATGGCCACCTGACCACGTGCCACAAGGTCGCGAATCTCCTCTGCGCTTCTGTATTCCTTCTTAGCAACCGCTTCCATTTCGGGAGTAATGATTCCCTTTCTTGCGGCATCCATCTGGGTTGTGTAATTTCTCAATGTTATTCCTCCGTGCCGTCCGCGCATTCGGCGAAGCGGTTTCTCAAAAGATAATTATGTTTCATCGGACCGCTTCCCGCGCCGAGATTCAGCTGTGCCTGAAGCGCCCCTGACAAATACGACTTCGCTCGTTCTACAGATGTAGTAAGATTGAAGCCCTTCGCAAGGTTCGAAGCAATCGCGGACGAAAGCGTGCACCCGGTTCCGTGCGTGTTCGGATTGTCAATCCGCTTCCCCTTGAACCAGACGATATTGCCGTTTTGATACAGCACATCGTTCGCATCGTTGATGCTGTGGCCGCCCTTTAAAAGAACCGCACAGCCGTACTTATTGCTGATTGCGGCTGCTGCCTTCTCCATGTCTGCCTCACTCTGAATCCGCTCTCCGCTAAGGACCTTCGCCTCGGGAATGTTCGGCGTGATGACTTCCGCAAGCGGGAACAGTTCCTCGGTCATGGCACGGACCGCGTCACTTTTAAGAAGCGACGAACCGCTTGTTGCAACCATTACCGGGTCAACGACGACATGACGCGCCTGATACTGCCGAAGCTTCTCTGCTATGACGCGGATCAGTTCGGTTGAAGAAACCATACCGATTTTCACGGCATCCGGAAAGATGTCCGTAAAAACGGCATCCAGCTGGAGCGCCAGGAATTCCGGCGTCGACTCCTGAATGCCCGTAACGCCGAGCGTGTTCTGTGCCGTAAGAGCCGTAACGGCGCTCATGGCAAATACGCCGTTCATCGTCATCGTCTTAATGTCGGCCTGAATGCCCGCTCCGCCGCAGGAATCGCTTCCCGCTATGGTCAGTGCGGTCTTCATCGTCAGATGCTTTCTTGTCGCGCCGATGATATCGACGCGTTTTCTCGTGCTGATCATAACCTATTCCTCTCCAACAAAAAAGCAGCCCCAACCGGGCTGCTTTTCATTACATTTGATAATCTCAGGCGTCCCTACGTTGGCATGATCCAAATCAGGTTATCGGTCGAAGGTCTCACCTTCCTCTCAGCCCGTCTCACGGACTCCCGTCTGCATATATCAGTCTTTCTTGCGAAGTCTCGCAAAAAATCCTTTTTTCTTTTTCTCTTCCTTCACCAAAGGACCGCGTACGCCTCTGGCATCCATGATGTAAATGCCGCTCAGCTTAATCTTCGCTTCCTTCTTAACCGGAAGGACATCGAAAATCTTCTCATCGCACATCAGCGAATGAATCTGCGGACCAATCTTCGCCTTAACAACGGCCACCCTGGTACGTCTTGCATACTTAGGCGTCTGTTCCACGACAACCGACGGGAACCCGGCATCCTTTAAGCGCAAATGCTTTTTGTCGATAATCAGAGCGCTGGCCCACTGTGCGGACGCCTGCATCTCCTTCATGACCTCGTCGTTCTTCCTCTGCATCTTGCGGCCGATGATGTAAAGCACAATCACCGCAATGATCAAAACGCCGAGTACAATCAGGCCTCCGAGAAGCCAACCGTTAATCCCGAACAGGATTGCGGGATAAAAAACATTCATAGTAAACCTCCGACACAGAAAATTGCATGTGTAATCATATCATTTTCCATAGGAAAATGCAACCGATAAATCTACGGAAGCGCATCAATCTTTTCGGCAATCTTCCCGCGGAAGAACAGGAAGAAGCAGACGACTGCAAGCGCTATGGCGGCGAACACGTCAATCAGGGAATGCTGCTTGACGAACACGGTGGAGCAGCTGATTGAAACGCCCGCGATGCAGATGAGCCATCTGGCCCAGACAGGGAAGGTCTTTTTGTTGCAAAATACAGTGCCGCACATGATGCCGAGCGTGTTAAATACGTGAATGCTCGGGAGAACGTTCGTCGGCGTGTCCGTCTCGTACATCTGCTTTGCGAGCCGGATTGCGATGTTATCTCTCGTGAACTCCGTCGGGCGAAGGTCAAGTCCGTTCGGATAAACCGCGCTCACGATCAGAAAGATTGTCATGCCCGTATAAAGAAAACAGATCATTTTCAGAAAAGCTTTCTTATCCCTGAAGAACAGCCAGATTCCGACCAGGAAGATGTACGGGAACCAGATGTAATACGGGAAGAAGAACCACTCGATGAACGGAATCTTTTTGTCAAGCGCAATCCCGATAATATGGTAATCCCTGACCATCTTCTCTTCGAGCATGAAGATGATCATGTAAACCGGAAAATACGCGAGCGTCCACCAGTAGCGGAACCATTCTTTCTTGAGTCTCATAAATGCACCTAGTTAAAATGATAGATCCTTCTCGCAATGGAATAGCCGATGCGGATGATGATGTTGGTGAACCAGTTCGTGTGACTTAAAAACGGAGTCGGGAAGAACTTTTTAATGTACGAATAAGCGGAATGATAACGCGTCTTCGTCTTCTCCCAGAAAATCTTCTTGGCCTGAAGACTTGATTTGCTGCCCTCACGGACATACAGTGCGGACACGATGGCGCACATCATAAGCATGTACTGGGCCATGTAGCGGCGAAGCTTCGGGCTCTCCACATTGCTCAGATCGTGCATGCCGAACATCGTGAAAGCAATCTGCTCCTGCTGATTGATTCTGCGGAACATGACCGACTCGTTAACCGACTGGTCCTGCCGTCCGATGAAATAGTGATACAGATCGAAGTCAAAGTAGTAGAGCTTCTTTGCAAAAGGAAGCGGATAATACGCATACAGGTTGTCTACGTAAAACGTGTGCTTCGGAAGTCTCAGACCGCATGTCTTAATCAGCTCAAGACGATACGTGATGGAATGCATCAGAATGTTCTGACCGTAGTTGAACTTCTTAATCTCATCCCAGGAAAATGTGACACCTGACGGAAGAGCGGATCCGTACCCGATCTCCTTCGGCTTCTCGCCGACCTTTTCGTAAACGTAGTTGGTCAGTGCCATATCGTAAACAACTCCGGCCTTCTTCTCGGCCGAAAGGTGTTCCATCATTCTGATCAGATTTTCCGTATTTATCCAATCATCACTGTCGAGTACCCGGTAATAAAGCCCGGTCGCATGTGCGACACCGAACATGACCGCATCCCCGTGGCCGCCGTTTTCTTTATAAAGATACCGGACAACGGAAGGGTATTTTTCCTCGTACTCTTTCGCAATGGCCGCAGTTCCGTCCGTGGATCCGTCGTCCACGATCAAAACCTCGAGTGCTTCTCCTGCCGGCACGACGGAATCCAAAGCCCGTCTCACATAATCCTGTGAATTATAGCAGGGAATCGCTATGGATAAAAGTTTCTCTGACATTCTGACTATTCCTCCCCATTCCAACAATACGTACATAATTTGTCGGGGTCGATCCCGACCGCGGCAACCATATCATCCAGGCGATGATACCGAAGCGTTGTGAAATTCAGCTTCTGACAGATTCGGTCAACCATCTTGTTGTACCGCTCGCTGTCCGGATTGCTGTACTCCTTAAGCACTTCCTTACTTACATCCTCCGTGCCCTCAAGCTCGGCAATGACACGGCGGGCAATCAATTCCATCTCCGATTTGGATCTGGAGAAATTCAAATACTTACAGCCGAACAGAAGCGGCGGGCATGCAGGACGGACATGTACTTCCGTAGCCCCGCTCTGGAAGAGGAACTCGGCCGTCTCACGAAGCTGCGTTCCGCGAACGATGGAGTCGTCGATGACGACCATGCTCATGCCCTTGATCAGATCGGGTACGGCAATCAGCTTCATCTTTGCAATCAGGTCACGGTTCTGCTGCATCGTCGGCATGAAGGACCGGGGCCAGGTAGGCGTATATTTGATGAGCGGACGGGAGAAAGGAATTCCTGCCGCATTCGAATAACCGATGGCATGTGCGGTACCGGAGTCCGGGACACCGACTACAATGTCGGGCTTGATGTGGTCGCGGTGTGCCAGGGCTTCGCCGCAACGGTAACGCATCTTCTCAACGCTGATGCCTTCGTAGCTGGAGGACGGATATCCGTAGTAGATCCACAGGAACGTGCAGATCTTCATGCGGGGGTTCTCCGGGCAGTACAGGGAATTGAACGATTTTTCGTCAAATACGACAATCTCGCCGGGCTTCAGTTCGCGAACCATGGAATATCCGAGATTTGCAAATGCGCAGCTTTCAAACGCCGCACAGTAGGCGCCGTCCTTCTTTCCGATGACAATCGGCGTACGTCCCTGCGCATCCCGGCCGGCGTAGATGCCGCGCTCCGTCAGAACAAGCAGGGAAAGACTGCCGTCAATGACCGACAGGGCATAACGAATGCCTTCTATGAAGTTTTCTTTTTGGTTGATGAGTGCCGCCACAAGCTCGGTGGGATTGATGTTTCCGTTGCTCATGACGAAGAAGTGAGAATTGTGTTCCAGAATCTCTTTCTCGAGTTCATCCACGTTGTTGATCTTACCGACCGTGGTTACGGCAAATGTGCCGTGATGGGAATGCACCATGATCGGCTGCGGCTCAAAGTCGGAAATCGAACCGATGCCGTATGAGCCGTGCATGGAAGTGGCTTCCTTGTCGAATTTCGTTCGGAAAGGCGCATTTTCAATCTTGTGGATTGCCTTTGCAAACCCGTCCTCTCTGTCATAAACTGCCATTCCCGCACGACGCGTGCCGAGGTGGGAATGGTAATCCGTTCCGAAGAACAGGTCGAACACGCAGTCCTTTTCACTCGCAACACCAAAAAATCCGCCCATAGTCAGCCTCTTTTCAAAATATATTAAAGGGTTATACCCTTTATCATGCAATCATACACCGCATGGAATGATACCGCACAACGCAGAAAAATGTCAACCGCCTGCGCGAAAATTCACAAAAGATTTACATCGTATACAGCCCTGCTGCCGCCTGTGAACGGAACCCTCGTCCGCGCCGCAAGGAGGCGTGCTTCCCCGATCTGTTTCACGGTAAGTCTCACCGGTACCGCAACCCTCTTTAAGTGCATGCCGATCAACGTTCCGCCGATGTCAAGTCCCGCATCGGCCTTTACCGCCTCAACGGCTACCGGAGCCTTCATATGCGCATAAGCGGCCGTGGCAAATGACCCGCCTGCCTTCGGCTGCGGCACCGCATTCACGCGCTGTGCATAAAAACGGATTTCGCGGTCGTAAAGCTCCTTCTCGACAATAAGTGCCCGGTTCAGATGCTCGCAGCACTGCGCCGCAAGATAAATCTTCTTTTCGGCAAGGACCTCCGCAATCGCCTCATATACCTCATCGGCAACCGGCGGTCTGGAATCCGTTCCGATCTTCTCTCCGATAATCTCGCTTGTGGAGCATCCGACAACCAGAATGCTGCCCTCCTCAAGCTTGGCAATTTCAATCAATTCCCGGACGGCATCCGCCGCCTGTTTGCGAATCATTTCTTCCATGATATTAGTCCTTTCCGGTCAATCCGACCCTTTCTTACAGTATATTCCCATCCGTTATGGGAAAATGACGAAATAAGCTTTTATGCATCTCTTTTTTATGTGAACTATTACCATTGTCAATTATAGTAGTAATATGATACTATCATTGCAAACATAAGGGAAAGGAAGGTTCTCGCAATGGATCAGGAACAAAACGTTCAGACCGTCCCGGCTGAAAATGAGCCCGCAAACAACCAACCCCAAAAGGAAACCGCTAAGCCCGAAGAAGTTAAGGGATTTCGGAAATTCCTGAAAAGAAAGAACATCGTCATCTCCGGAAAGCGTTACGGAATCGATGCCCTCAGCGCCATGGCGCAGGGACTCTTCGCTTCGCTTTTGATCGGTACGATCATTGCCACCCTCGGACAGCAGTGCGGCAAACTTGTTCCGGAAGGAATGGGCTGGCTGAAAACCTTCTGCGATTATCTTGTTAAAATCGGCGGCTTCGCCAAAAGCGCCGCAGGTCCTGCAATGGCCGTTTCCATCGCATTTGCCTTGCAGGCTCCCCCGCTTGTTCTGTTCTCGTCGCTTGCCGTAGGCGTTGCCGCCAACGGAGAAGGCGGCGCAGGCGGTCCGCTTGCCGTTTTATTGATCACCATCGTTGCCGTGGAAATCGGAAAGATGGTTTCGAAGGAAACCAAGGTCGACATCCTCGTCACCCCGTTCGTGACGATTTTCGTCGGCGGCATTCTTTCCATCCTCTGTGCTCCGCACATCGGTTGGGCTGCAAGCCAGGTCGGAGAATTCATCAACTGGGCAACAAATCAGGCTCCGTTCATCATGGGCATTCTGGTATCCGTAGTCATCGGTATTGCGCTGACGCTTCCGATCAGCAGTGCCGCCATCTGCGCGGCCATCGGAATCGGCGGTCTGGCAGGCGGTGCGGCAGTGGCCGGATGCTGTGCACAGATGGTCGGATTTGCCTTCATGAGCTATCGTGAAAACAAAGTCGGCGGCCTTGTCTCTCAGGGTCTCGGCACCAGCATGCTGCAGATGGGTAACATCGTAAAGAATCCGCGAATCTGGATTCCGCCGATTCTCGCTTCCGCAATTACCGGTCCCATCGCAACCTGCGTATTCAAGCTTTCCCTTGCCGGTAATGACATTCTCGCAGGCAACTCGCTGTGCGGCGGCATGGGCACCTGCGGACTGGTCGGACAGATCGGCGTTGTCACCGGTTGGGCTGCTTCCGGTTTTAAGCCCGGCGCATTTGACCAGATCGGACTTGTGCTGATCTCCCTCGTTCTTCCGGCGATTCTTTCCGTGCTGTTCTGCGAGATTCTCCGCAAGATCGGCTGGATTAAGAAGGACGATCTGAAGCTTCCCGAGAACTGATTACGATATATATTTACGGTTTGAAGGCGGATGTTCTACTCTTGTAGAATATCCGCCTTGTTTATTTCAAGTTCACAGCATACCCAAGGCTCTCCGAGAATCTCTACCTCACGCTCTTTCACGGCATCGGGATCCGCAGGCGGATGGAATCCGACCTTCAGATAGCAAAGAGCCGCCGGCGTGTTGTCCCGAAAGACGCCCAGCGTAACCTTTTCCGCAGCATATTCCGAAAAAGCAATCTTCAGGGCCTCCCGAAGCATTTCCGCTCCGTAGCCCCTTCCTCTTTTCAGATAATCGACAATGATAAAACCGAAACGCAGCACCTTCCGGTCCTCCGATGACGGATACCGCATGATCAGATGTCCGACAAGGCCGTTCTCGTCATATGCCGTATACGGGAAGAACTCGTCCGGATCGGCGTCGGAATATAACGCATTCATATCCTGCGGCGACACGGGATAGTGTCCGTACCGGTCGGCGCTCCACAAATAGCAGCTCCGCTCGTCCGCGATCCAGCGGACAATCGTCTCCGCATCACTCTTCACATACTTTCTCAGCTTAAGCATTTCTCCCTCCGATGCTAATCCAGATAGGAAAGCACATCTGCCGGCTTTTCCGCCTGGTCATATTCCGGCATAACCGGGCACGGAATGTGAGGGTCATAGGCAAGCGGCCGGAACCACTGCGCCTGGACAGGCTTCATTCCGACGGTTTTTGCTGCAAGCAGTTCCCTGCTTCCGCCGTCGCCGACATACAGGCATTCGTTCGGCTCGAGTCCGAGTTCGTCAAGCAGACGATAAAAGATTACGGGATTAGGCTTGAATGTGCCCTGCTCATAGGAAAGCTTTGCAGAATCGAAATACGGATAAAGCTTTGAATTGTGAATCATCTCGCATTCATCCGAAAAGCAGTTGCTGATCACGCCGATCAGGATTCCCCGCTTCTTCAGTTCCGTCAGCAGATTGATGATTTCCGGCGATACAGCATTAAAGGTGTCCGTCAGTCCTTCGCGCCGTTTCCGTGCCACAAGCGCCACGGCTTCATCACTGGCGGCGCCGAGCATTTCAAGTGATTTGCGCAGTCCGTCCTCTAGCGTGTA
>CADBTG010000146.1 GCA_902797475.1 uncultured Lachnospiraceae bacterium
AAGTCGATGCGTGCATCATCACATTTTCCGATAAGATTGAGAAATATGTTGTGGAGAATTTTGCAAGCGGCGAGATTGCGGCTTTGTGGTGCGCAACAGGCAAGACGCCGGTTTACCTGATCGAGAGAAACGGAAAGCGTTTTGCATTTTACAAAACTTATGTCGGCGCACCGATTACGACGGGTCTCATCGAGGATACCACATTCGAATTGAAATGTAAGAAATACATCCTGTTCGGCGGCGCGGGCTGCCTTAATAAGGAGATTGCGCACGGCAAGGTTATGGTGCCGACGGCGGGTTACCGCGACGAGGGGACCTCGTACCACTATATGCCGGCATCGGACTATGTGGAGATGCCGAATGCGCCTGTGGTTGAGGCATTCATGAAGGAATTCGGGATCCCGCACGTGCTCGGAAAGACGTGGACGACCGACTCGTACTACCGCGAGACGCGCAACAACTTCGAGAAGCGTAAGGCGGACGGCTGTATTTCCGTGGAGATGGAGAGCGCAGGCGTGCAGGCAATGTGCACGTTCCGCGGGCTTGACCTCTATGTGTTCTTCACAAGCGGGGATCTTCTTGACGCGCCCGAATGGGATGACCGCGGCAAGAATTATACGAGCGGCGGGCAGCATGACGTCGGTCATTTCGACATCGCGCTCGCTTTGGCGGATTATGTGACCGGAGGCGTTAGGTAGAAGACGATTAGACTTGAGGAAAATGGGAGGAGCAGACCGTTAACATGGAACGGTTTTATCTGGAAGTTCCGTGCCTGGAACGAAAAGAAGAAGCAATCGCATATATCAAAGAATTTCAGGAGTACGGCTCGCAGATTAACGGTGCCGGCGGACTGAATCATTACCTCGAGGATTATGAAGGATGGCTCCGGTCGACGGAAGCACACAACCTCGTGGTAACGAACGAAGTGAGAGTGCCTGCAAGGGAATTCTTTCTGGTTCGGGAAAATGACAGGAAGATTGTCGGCATGATCAACATCCGCCTTGCTCTCAATGAAAGGCTTAAAAAGTACGGCGGTCATATCGGCTACAGCATCCGTCCGACCGAGCGCGGAAAAGGTTACAACAAGATCAATCTGTACCTCGGTCTGAAGGTATGTAACCAATATGGGATCGAGACCGTGCACATGGACGCCGATCTTGACAATCCGGCATCCTGGAAGACGATGGAAGCCCTCGGAGGCGTCCGGATCCGGGAATATGTTGATGAAGATCTTTGCGCCACAGTAGATTACCGGATCGATACAAAGAAAGCGCTTTCGGAGCATTCGGATCTTGAGGAGCATGCTGCGCCGTTCCGGCTTGAGACCGGCCGCCTCGTTCTTCGGGAGATGACGATGGAGGATTATGAGGCATTGTACGCGGTATTTTCCGACCGTGATAATATGCGTCACTATCCTTACATCTTTGATGAGGTGCGCGTGCGCGGGTGGATTACGAGAAATCAGACACGCTATCAGCAATACGGCTTCGGACTTTGGGCGGTATGCCTGAAGGAGACCGGTGAGGTGATCGGTGACTGCGGGCTGACGCTTCAAAACATTGACGGCGAACTGCTCCCTGAAATCGGATATCATATCCGGGCGGACCTGCAGCGGAAAGGCTATGCGAAGGAAGCAGCGGAAACGGTTCGAGACTGGACGTTTCGAAATTCATCTTTTCTGGCGATTTATTCTTACTGCAAATATACGAATGAGGCTTCTTATAAGACCGCAGAGGCGATCGGAATGACGTTCCTGCGTGAGTTTCCGGACGAAGCCAACGGCATCACACGTGTGTCAATCCTGCGCCGTAAGGAAGTCGTGCCGTGTACGGACCGCGTGTGGCACCTTTCGGAGGAAGCTTACAACCTTTACGCGCCCTGCATGTATGAGCCGGCCTACGGAAAATACAATGAAATGATGACATCCCTGCTGCAGTCGCAGGAGGTTGAAATCTACGTGTACCGGACGGAACACTATGCAGCGGGAATGCTTGTGCTCGATGTTAAGGACGCTAGCGCCGAAATCACGGGAATTGCGGTAGATTCGGGATGCCGTCACTTCGGCATCGGCAGGAAGCTTGTAAAACAAGCGATGGAGTCCGGCCGGATTACGAAGCTTTACGCGGAGACGGACGAAGAGGGCGTCGGGTTCTACCGCGGATGCGGATTCACGGTTGAGGCCGTGATGAAGCATTATCCGAACGGTACGGTAACAAGGTATTCCTGCTTACTGCAAACCGGAAGTCAGGAGATTAACGAATAGAAACAGATTCGGAGGAACGGCTATGAGGAATGTATTTGTATTTACCTACGGAATCCTGTACGCATTGGTGGTAATCGTGTGCATGGCAGTCTATTGGCTGCTGAAACCGGTCATCGGTGTGGAGTTCGGCACGGCGCTCATTGCGGTTCTCGTGCTGGCACTTCCGCTCACGTACCTGCTTCTGCGGTTTGGTCTGTTTCGTGAACGAAACAAGCCGGAGAGCAATCTTCATGAGGAGTTCCGGAAGGAACTGTTTACGAACGGTTACACCGAGAAGTCGCTCGGTATCGCGGATCAGGTCATCAATGAGGTCAAGGCCGGCAAAAAGGTAAATTATGTGTATCTGAAAGACTTTGTCGTCTTCACGGCGGATTACCGGAACCAGATCAAGGATTATCAGAAGGCACTTGAACTTTTGGATTTGTTAGATCCGAAGGATGTCCGCAGCCGAAGCATCCGCGTCATTGACCGCGGAATGTCTATGCTGCTTTACCTAAATGTCAGAATGGATACGGTATGCGGTCTTCTCGATGATGAAGAAGCTCGCAGCATTTATAAAGAGGCGCATGAGCTTTTCGACAGTGTGAATACCGACCCGTTCGCTTCGATGCTTGACGTAATCGATTACGAGTATCATATTTTGCACAAAGAGTATGACAAGGCATTGGCGATTTCAGACCGGTTGATGGCGAATACGTCCGAATTCGGCCGGGAATATGTCGGCAAATACTATTACAGCGCCGAGGTGCGCAAGCTTCTCGGACGAGACGCCGAGGCAGAGGAATATATGCGTATGGCCGGAGAGTTTGTGAAGGATAAGAGCCTTGCCATACAGCAGACTTACCATTTGACGCGCACGCGTCTCGGTATGGACGAAGAAGGGTAACTATTTGTTACGTCTGATCAGGGATAATATGCAACCGCAGAACGAGCAGGAGAGCAAGACTCCCGCGTGTTACGAGCACGCGATGCGGATTTCGGAGGACGGGCAGATGGCCCTTATGGGCAATGCGGATAACCCGCAGAAAAACAAAAAAAGAAGGTGTAACAATGAAGAAGATCGGACTTGTCGGAGGAACCGGGCCGGAATCTACGGCGATGTATTATAAGGCTCTGAATACGGAGATCGATCGCCTTACGAACGGTCGGAGTATGCCGGATATAGCCATCGAGAGCGTGAACTTTCGCAGAGCCTGGGATTACGTCGTGAAGAAGCAGTATGACCTGCTGGCGGATTACCTTGCGGAGAAAGCGAACGCTTTGATTGCGGGCGGTGCGGAAGTGGTTTCACTGACAGCGGTCACCATGCATGTTGTGTCGGAAGAACTGAAGGAAAAGGTGACGGCTCCGCTCGTCAGTATTCCGAAAGCCGTATGTGACGAAGCGGTATCTCTGGGGCTGCGGAAAGTGGGCCTTCTCGGAACCGCGTTCACGATGGAGCAGGAGTACATGAAGCAGGATCTGAAGGCGGCAGGCATACAGGTTTTCGTTCCGAACGAACAGGAAAGAGAACTGGTGGCAAGAAGGATCTTTGAAGAGCTTGAGAACGGAATTGTGAAGGAGGAAACACTCAGGGAGTTTCAGACGATCATGGACAGAATGAAGGAGCAGGACGGCATCGAAGGCGTCATTCTCGGCTGTACGGAACTGCCGCTTCTGCTGAACTCCGAAAACTGTCCTGTGCACTGCCTGGATGCGGTACAGATTCACATCCGAAAACTCATCGGTTTGGCGATGTCCGAACCATCGGTATACGGAGAATCCAAATGAATGCAAATCTTATAGTGATGTTCAGCGGCTTCCCGGAGCATCATTTTAACGATGCGCACGAGGCCGTTCTTCGGGAGAATCTTCCGAAGAGGGACAGCATTGTGTTTATCAGCGCGGATCCTGAGAATTATGCGCAAAATGATGACGACCGCGACGGCATGCATGAGATGTTTGCGGAGCTTGGCATGGCATTTGCCGAGAAACACGTGATCGACTGGCGTACGGGAGCGGAAGAGGCAGTAAGGCTTGTCCGAGAAGCGGATTGTATCTGGCTTATGGGCGGCGAAT
>CADBTG010000147.1 GCA_902797475.1 uncultured Lachnospiraceae bacterium
ACAGACGTATTCTGCGACGAGTATATCGTACCCTGCGTACAGGCTCACGCCGTATATGAAAACAAATATCTGCTGGGAACTTCCATGGCAAGACCCGCTATCGTAAAGAAACTGGTGGAAATTGCAAGAAAAGAAGGCGCTGCTGCCATCTGCCACGGCGCAACGGGTAAAGGAAACGATCAGATTCGTTTTGAGCTGGGAATCAAGGCTCTTGCTCCCGACCTGAAAATCATTGCTCCCTGGAGAAGTCCTCTCTGGAAACTGGATTCCAGAGAATCCGAAATCGAGTACTGCCACCAGCACGGAATCGATCTTCCCTTCGCTGCAGACTCTTCTTACAGCCGTGACCGTAACATCTGGCATATTTCCCATGAAGGACTGGAACTGGAAGATCCCGCCAACGAGCCGAATTACGATCATCTCCTCGTTCTCGGCGTTTCTCCCGAGAAGGCTCCCGAAGAAGGCGAGTATGTATCTCTCTCCTTTGAAAAGGGTGTTCCGGTTGCCATCAACGGTGTTAAGAAGAAGGTTGCCGATATCATTCGCGACCTTAACAAGATGGGCGGACGTAACGGCGTAGGCATCATCGATATCGTTGAAAACCGTGTTGTAGGCATGAAGTCCCGCGGTGTTTATGAGACCCCCGGCGGAACCATTCTTATGGAAGCGCACCAGCAGCTTGAAGAGCTGATTGCCGACCGTGACATGATGGCATTCAAGAAGATCATCAGCAACCGTTTTGCTGACCTCGTTTACGAAGGAAAATGGTTCACTCCTCTTCGTGAATCCCTGCAGGCTTTCATTGAGAAGTCTCAGGAGTACGTTACCGGCGAAGTAAAGATGAAGCTCTACAAAGGCAACATCATCAAGCAGGGAACCACTTCTCCGTACAGCCTCTACAACGAAAGCATCGCTTCTTTCACGACCGGCGACCTTTACAATCATAAGGATGCCGAAGGTTTCATCAACCTCTTCGGTCTCTCTCTTAAGGTTCGCGCCATGAAGCAGGCGGAAATCGAGAAGAACAAGTAATCTGAACTTATATTTCAGAACACAAACGCCCCGGCAAATGCCGGGGCGTTTCTTGTTCTGTTCTTAATCAAATAGCTTCGGATTGAACGTGCCGTTTCGAAGCATCGCGATTTCAAGCTTATACGGTGCAAGCTTATCTGCGCTTCCGCCGATCTCCCGGTACGGTGTCTCCAGAATGATCGGCGTGTCGGCAAATTCGGAAATCTGCGTCACGCCGTAAAGCGCATCGTACCCGATCGTTCCGAATCCGATATTCTCGTGACGGTCTTTCGCGGCACCCTGATCATTCTTCGAATCGTTCAGATGAATGCACGCAATCTGGTTTAACGGAAAATACTTCTCAAACTGCCGAAGCACGCCTTCAAAATCATTCTTTACATCGAACCCGGCATCATTCAGATGACAGGTATCCATACAGATTCGAAGCTTGCTGTTCCACTTCACACCGTCATAGATTCTCGCCAGCTGTTCAAAGCGGCAACCGATCTCACTGCCCTTTCCGGCCATCGTTTCAAGCGCAATATGCACCTTGCACTCCGGAGTCAGCACTTCATTCAGGCCCTTCACGATGGATGCGATTCCGGCATCCTCGCCCTCGCCGACATGGGAGCCGGGATGTAACACGAGCGTATCGCTTCCCATTGCTTCGGTTCTTTCAATTTCCTTTCGAAGGAAAGTTACGGCAAGCTCATAGGTTTCGGGACTGACCGTATTGGCCAGATTAATGATATACGGCGCATGCACGACAAATTTCGTGATGGCATTTGCCTTCATCAATTCATGAGCCGCGGGAATATTGAGTTCCGAAATCTCCTTCCGGCGTGTGTTTTGAGGCGCCCCGGTATAAAGCATGAAGGTGTCGGCGCCGTAGGAAAGAGCTTCCTTCACGGAGCCGAGCATCATTTCCTTTCCGCTCATTCCGACATGAGAACCTAACAGCATTGTTTTCTCCTTACAAACGCTCGATTACGAAACCGGTCAGTCCGGTCTTTTCATAGAGAGGATACGTTTCTACGATTTGATAGCCTGCCTGTGCATATTTGCGAACAAGCTCGGGATTCCTGCTTAACAAAAACAGGTAAGCATGCGGAACGAGGTGTTCCTTCGCTTTACCGAAGAAGCGGTAATAGATCGTGTCAATCTTTTGCGCATCATCCTCTTTCATGGAAAATGGCATGTCGGTCACGATTTCATCAAATAATGAATCATGCCGGAAGTCAAAGAAGTCACGATGGATGAAATAAATCGGCGTCTCTGCTTCGCTTCCGTTCTTTCTTGCCTTATCAATCGCTTCCCCGAAGGTATCCACTCCGAAAGCGATTTTCACGGGCGAAAGAATATTCCGTTCGTATAACATCGTGCCGACACCGCAGAACGGGTCGAGCACACGCGCCTCAGGCTTCAGACGGGCTTCGCAAAGCTTCAGAAAACCTGCAGCCGTAACCGGCTTAATGCTCGCGGCGACAGCTTCCTTTCGATAGGAAAATCTCGGCTCCGGCAAGGTAAACAGTTTGAAGAAGAACCGATAGGTTCCGTCATCCTTTTTCAAAAACCGGAGTTCGATTTCATAATTGTCCTTACGCATGACAAGCTGATTGTCGGACAGACGGAGGATTTCTCCCGAAATGCGCTTCATCAGAACGGATTTCTTTTTGTCGTCAACACCCTTCATCTCGATGCGATAGGCGAATGCGCCTTCCCCGGAATGCCGGTCCCGAAGGTAGTTCACAAAACCCGATTCCACAAGCTGTCTTGCGGCAGCATAAGGGTCTTCCACCACACTTTTCAGTCCGGGAAGAAAGAACAGAATCTCCCGGTAAGTTCTTACGGGAAGAAACTGAATCAGGTTTGTGGTCTTCATGTAAATACCGGACGGAAGCACCTTCTTTTTCGGCTCCTCCATGGCGGCATCCGTCAGCTTCATAAAAGGCGGATCGGTAACAAACAGCACTTCGTTGGGCAAATCCCATCCGATGAAGGAATGCTTGCTCGTCACATTTTCCCCGAGACATTCGTCAATCAGCTGCAATTCCTCGTTCAGATGCTTTCTTTCTTCATCGGAGATGTCGGAAGAAACAATCTCACGCCTTCTCTGCTGCAGAATCTGAAGAATCGGCTCTTCGAGGGTAAATGAACGGAGCGATTTCAGATATTGGGGACGGACATACAGAACCGTTTCCTTTTGGAAGGCCCGGATGAGTATCGAAGGGACAAGCGGATC
>CADBTG010000148.1 GCA_902797475.1 uncultured Lachnospiraceae bacterium
ACGTTCCAAGTCCGACATGAAGGGTAACGCTTACTATATCAACTCCCATATCCCTTACAGACTTAAGGAGCTCCTCCGTGAAATGAAGTCCAGCCGTTGGCGCGGCCGCCGATCCCTCATTCTTCGCATACACGGTCTGGTATCTGTCCCTGTCCTTAAGCTCATGTGTTATATAAGGAGGGAGCGGCATCTTGCCAAGAGCATCAAGAATCTCCTCGAATATTCCATCATATTCGAACCTTACAAGCCGGTTGCCGTCCGGCAGAACCTCATCAATCTCTGCCATAAGCCTTCCATCCCCGAAGCTTACCCTTGCTCCCTTCCTGAGCTTCCTGCCGGGTCTTACGATAGTTTCCCATATATCTGCAGTCTTCCTCTTAAGCAAAAGTATCTCGGCAGCTCCCCCCGAGCCTTCCCTGCTTCCAAGAAGCCTTGCAGGAATGACTTTCGTGTCATTTATCACAAGGCAGTCGCCGGGATTCAGATAGTCGATGATTTCATAAAAATGCTTATGTTCAGTCTTCCCGGTGTCCCGATGCAAAACCATGAGCCTTGAGCCGGTTCGGTCCGCAAGCGGGTCCTGTGCAATCAGTTCCTTCGGAAGATCATAATAGAAATCGCTTGTTTTCATGTTACTCCTACAAAGACATGCCTTCCGCGCCGTACTCGGCAAAGTAGGCTTTGATTGCCGCAAGCATTTCGTCGTTGATAATGACCTTGCCGTTGATTTCACGATTGTAAAGACGCTCCGTGACATCCTTCATCGATACGATTGCGGCCGTTTCGATTCCGTAAAGCTCGCGGATTTCGTCAAGCGCGCACTTAGTTCCTTTGCCTCTTTCCATCCGGTTTAACGAAACCATCAGGCCGAGAACCTTAATGTTTCCCTGCTCCTTAAGAATCGGGAACGTCTCTTCGATGGATTTGCCGGAGGTCGTGACATCCTCGATGATGACAACGCGGTCGCCGTCCTTTAATTTGCTTCCGAGAAGAATTCCGACATCGCCGTGGTCCTTTACTTCCTTACGGTTGCTGCAATAGCGGATTTCCTTGCCGTACAGCTTGGAAAATGCCATGACGGTTGCCACGCTTAACGGAATGCCCTTATAGGCAGGTCCGAACAAAACATCGAAATCCGTGCCGTAGGCGTCATGAATGGCCTTTGCATAGTACTCTCCGAGCTTAATAAGCTGTCCGCCGGTCACATAGCAACCCGCATTCATGAAAAACGGCGATTTTCTGCCGCTCTTTAAAGTGAAATCACCGAATTTCAAAACATCGGATTCCACCATGAAATCAATAAATTCTTCCTGATAACGTTCCATTCTGACCTCCCGTATTTTTATTCGACGCAGCCGATGATTTCCCGGATGTCGTCGATATGATTCTCTCTCATAAATGTTTCTATGCCCGAAACGATTTCTTCGGTCACGCGGGGATTACGGAAATTCGCGGTTCCGACGCTGACTGCCGTGGCGCCCGCCATCATAAACTCAATCGCATCCTCCGCACTCGCGATGCCGCCCATTCCGATCAGCGGAACCGAAACGCATTTCGAAACCTGATAGACCATTCTGACCGCAACCGGCTTGATCGCAGGACCCGACAAACCGCCTGTCTTATTGGCCAAAAGGCACTTTCTTCTTTGAATGTCAATCTTCATTCCCATCAGCGTATTGATCAGGGAAATTCCGTCCGCGCCGCCGGCCTCTGCCGCTCTTGCAATCTCGGTAATGTCGGTAACATTCGGACTTAGTTTCATGAAAACCGGCTTCCTGCTGATATTCTTAATGGCTTTCGTAATCTTCTCCACCATGACCGGATCGGTCCCGAAAGTAATGCCTCCCGCTTTTACATTCGGGCAGGAAATATTGATTTCTAAAATGTCTGCAATACTGTCGTTAAGCCTTTCGACGGCACCGAGATATTCCTCCTCGGTATGCCCGCAAACATTAACGATCTTAGCCGTGTTAAACGGCTTAAGAAAAGGCAGGTCGCGACTCAAAAACACATCGATTCCGGGATTCTGAAGTCCGATCGCATTCAGCATTCCGGATGCGGTTTCCGCAACACGGGGCGTCGCATTTCCCTCCCACGGAACAACGGATACGCCCTTCGTCACTACGCCGCCGAGCTTATTCAAATCAACGAACCTGGAAAATTCCATGCCGGACCCGAAGGTTCCCGAAGCAGTCAATACCGGATTCTTTAAGGTTACTCCGGCAAGGTTTACAGAAGTATTCATCGTTTCCCTCCCGTGAAATCCAGCACCTTCGAATCAAAGACCGGTCCTTCCGTGCAGATTCTTGCGTTTCTGACATGACTGTGCCCGTCTGTCTCCTTTGTCTTCGTGATGCAGCCGAGGCAGGCACCGATTCCGCAGGCCATCCTCTCCTCAAGGGAGATGAATGCCGTTCCGCCGTTTGCTTCCGTATAGGCCGAAAGGCCCTTAAGCATCGGCATCGGCCCGCAGGCGCAAACCGTTTCGACAGGAAGCTTTTCGGCTTCGATCAGCCCGACGACATTTCCGTGAAATCCGACGCTGCCGTCGTCGGTCGCCACAAAGATCTTGCCGTATCCGGCAAATGCATCCTTCAGGAATAATCCCGCATCGCGGTATCCGAGCACGATATTTAATTCGTTTCCGTTCTCATAAAGCTTTCTCGCAAGGTAAAGCATCGGCGGGATTCCGATACCGCCGCCGACAACCGTAACGGTTTTATCTTTGGGGATCTCGGGATATCCGTTTCCGATCGGCCCGAGAACCGTAACCTCATCTCCGGTCTTCTTAGCGGAAAGCTCTCTCGTCCCGTAACCGGCAATTCGGAATACGAGGCGGACATGCTCCCCGAACACTTCGCAAATGCTGATCGGCCGCGGGAGAAGGTGTGCGCTGTCATTACTGTACAGGCAGATGAACTGCCCCGGCTTTGCCTGGGCGCTGATTGTCGGCGCCTTTAAAAGCATGTCATAAATCGACGGCGCGATTTCATTTACGGATACAACATGCGCTTTTTTGTATTCCATCCGGTTTCCTCTTTCCGGGTTAAACCCTGTTCGTTTCAGGTTCATAAACAGTCTGAACGTTCTCCTTTTTCGGAGTCAATTTATTATATGCAATAACCTGTGCGAAGTCAAGAATCGAAACCCTTAAAACCTATATATACTGTAAAACTCAAGGATATTTGAGTTGCCATTTTCCGCCATTGATTGTATAATGAACTTTGTATGCGGACTTGGGGGCCGCAGATTTTCTTCGGAGGAACGTTATGACTGGTTTGCGTTTGGGAATTGATATCGGTTCCACAACCGTTAAGGTTGCGATTTTGGACTCCGACAATTCTGTTCTTTTTGCCGAGTACGAGCGTCATTACGCGAATATTCAATCAACACTCGCAGGTCTTATCAAAAAAGCACTGGATTCTTTAGGGGATCGGGAAGTCTTCCCCGTCATGACCGGTTCCGGCGGCCTGACCATTGCCGGACAGATGAACATCCCTTTTGTTCAGGAAGTCGTAGCCGTTTCCACGGCACTCTCCTATTATTCACCGAAAACCGATGTAGCAATCGAGCTCGGCGGCGAAGATGCCAAGATCATCTACTTCACCGGCGGCATTGAGCAGCGCATGAACGGAATCTGTGCAGGCGGCACGGGTTCTTTTATCGACCAGATGGCCAGTCTTTTGAAGACCGATGCCTCGGGTCTTAATGAGTATGCCAAGAGTTACCGCGAAATCTATCCGATTGCGGCGCGTTGCGGTGTATTTGCCAAATCCGACATTCAGCCGCTCATCAATGAAGGCGCTACGAAGCCCGACCTTTCCGCCTCGATCTTTCAGGCGGTTGTCAACCAGACCATTTCCGGTCTCGCCTGCGGCAAGCCGATTCGCGGCAATGTCGCTTTCCTCGGCGGACCGCTTCATTTCCTGACCGAACTGCGTCAGGCTTTCATCAGGACCTTAAAGCTTACCGACGACCAGATCTATGCGCCTGACCATTCGCATCTTTTTGCCGCCATCGGTTCCGCCATGGCCGGCGAAGGAAAAGGACAGACAACCCTTTCTTCGATGTTTAAGACGCTCGATCACGGCATCAAAATGGCCTTTGAGGTCTCGAGAATGGAGCCTCTGTTCTCCTCGGAAGCCGAATATGAGCAGTTCCGTAACCGTCATGCTGTTCATACAGTCGGAAAAGCACCTTTAAAGGATTATGAGGGCGACTGCTATCTCGGCATCGATGCCGGCTCCACGACGACGAAGCTCGCATTGATCGGTGAGGACGGCAAGCTGCTCCACTCCTTCTACAGCAACAACAACGGTTCTCTTTTGAAAACGACCATCAAAGCCATCAAGGAGGTTTATTCCCTTCTTCCGGATTCTGCAAGAATCGTCCGTACCTGCTCGACCGGTTACGGCGAAGCGCTTGTGAAGTCCGCCCTGATGCTTGACGAGGGCGAAGTGGAAACCGTTGCGCACTACTATGCCGCTTCCTTCTTCAATCCTTCGGTCGACTGCATTCTCGATATCGGCGGCCAGGATATGAAATGCATTCAAATCAGAAATCATACCGTCGATAAAATCCAGCTGAACGAAGCCTGTTCCTCGGGCTGCGGCTCCTTCATCGAGACATTTGCGAAAAGCCTGGATTATGATGTTGCCAATTTCGCCAAAATCGCCTTGTTTGCGGAGAATCCGATCGATCTAGGTTCCCGCTGCACGGTCTTCATGAACTCGAAGGTTAAGCAGGCTCAGAAGGAAGGCGCTACTGTTGCGGACATCTCCGCAGGTCTTGCCTACTCCGTCATTAAGAATGCTCTTTATAAAGTCATCAAGGTTACCGATGCGTCCGAACTCGGAAAGAATATCGTCGTTCAGGGCGGAACGTTTTATAACGATGCCGTTTTAAGAAGTTTCGAGCGCATTGCGGGCGTTGAAGTCATCCGTCCCGATATCGCGGGCATCATGGGTGCTTTCGGTGCTGCTCTCATCGCCAGGGAGCACTACGAAGGTCAACCCACGACCATGCTTGACGAGCAGCAGGTTGAGGAGCTTCGCTTTGAGACGACGATGGCACGCTGCAAAGGCTGCACGAATGCCTGTCTTCTGACCGTGAACCGGTTCTCCGGCGGCCGTCAGTTTGTATCCGGAAACCGTTGTGAACGCGGGATCGGCAAGGAGAAGAACGCCGAAGGCATCCCGAACCTGTTTGAATACAAGCTAAAGAGAACCTTTAACTATACCCCTCTTTCCGAAGTGGAAGCCAAAAGAGGCAAAGTCGGCATCCCGAGAGTGCTTAACATGTACGAGAACTATCCGTTCTGGTTCACATTTTTCACGAAGCTCGGCTACCGCGTCATCCTCTCTCCGTTAAGCAACCGTAAGATTTACGAGCTCGGAATCGAAAGCATCCCGAGTGAATCGGAATGCTATCCCGCGAAGCTTGCACACGGCCACATTACCTGGCTGATCCGCCAGAACGTGCCTTATATCTTCTATCCGTGTATCCCTTACGAACGCGTGGAGGATCCGGATGCGGGCAACCATTACAACTGCCCGATTGTTACCTCTTACGGGGAAAATATCAAGAATAACGTTGACGAACTCCGCGGCTCCGAGATTGTTTACGAAAATGAATTCTTCTCTTTGGAATCGCTCGAAGTCATAACAAGAGGTCTCGTTCGTCATTTTTCAAAGAAAGGCATCCCGGAGGACGAAATCACCGAAGCTGCGCGCCTTGCCTATGAGGAACTGAATCAGGTTCGCACGGACATCCGCAAAAAAGGTGAGGAAACGCTCGAATATTTGAAAGAAACCGGCAGAATCGGCATTGTTCTTGCCGGCAGACCTTATCATATCGACCCCGAAATCCATCACGGAATTCCGGACATGATCTGTTCCTACGGCGTTGCCGTTCTGACTGAGGACAGCGTCAGCCATCTCGGCAAGGCGGAGCGTCCGATGCTCGTCGTCGACCAGTGGATGTACCATACCCGTCTTTACAATGCGGCGCAGTTTGTCACGACCAGAAAGGACCTTGAGCTGATTCAGCTGAACTCCTTTGGCTGCGGTCTTGACGCGGTTACGACGGATCAGGTAAATGACATCCTCTCCGCCGGCGGCAAGATTTACACGGTTTTGAAGATCGACGAAGTCAACAACCTCGGTGCGGCGCGCATCCGCGTGCGTTCGCTTCTCTCCGCCGTCAAGGACAGAAAGCGTAAGGAATACTCCTGCCAGGTTGTCAGCGCGCGTTACAACCGTCCCGTATTTACGAAGGAAATGCGGAAGGATTATACGATTCTTGCTCCGCAGATGTCTCCGATTCACTTCCGTCTTCTGGAGCCCGCATTCCGTTACTCGGGTTACAAGCTTGAGGTTCTTGGAAATGATAACCGAAATGCTATCGATGTCGGCCTGAAATACGTGAATAACGACGCATGCTATCCTTCTTTGATTGTCGTCGGTCAGTTCATGTCTGCTCTTCTTTCGGGCCGCTACGACCTTCATAAGGTAGCCATTCTGATCACGCAGACCGGCGGCGGATGCCGTGCAACGAACTACATCGGATTTATCAGAAGAGCGCTTAAGAAAGCCGGCATGGACTATATTCCGGTCATCTCCTTAAGCACAAGCGGAATCGAGAAGAATCCGGGCCTTGAGTACAAGCCGAAGATTCTGATGCGCGCCCTTCAGTCGCTGATTTACGGAGACATCCTGATGCGTGTCGTCTATCGGATGCGTCCTTACGAAATCGAGCCGGGCAGCACAAACCGTCTCTATGAAAAATGGAACGCAAAGCTCTCGGAAGACCTGAACCGCGCCTCGATTTCGAAATTCAAGAAGAACTGTAAGCAGATGATTCGGGAATTCGACGAGCTCCCGATTGACGAAACGTTAAAGAAACCGAGAGTCGGCATCGTCGGTGAGATTCTCGTTAAATTCCTTCCGACTGCAAACAACCATCTGGTTGAACTGTTGGAGCAGGAAGGCGCCGAAGCGGTTTGTCCAGATCTTTTGGATTTCTTCTTCTACAGCTGCTATGATAACGAGATCAAGTACCGGCTGTTCGGAACCGGAAAGAAAATGACACGCTACAACAACTGGGCCATCAGCCTGATGGAGCACTTCCGGGGTGCCGCAAGAAAAGCGTTTACGGAAAGCAAACACTTCGAACCGCCGCAGAGAATTGCGGAACTTGAAAAGCTGTCCTCTCCGATTGTTTCCTCCGGAAACATGACCGGTGAAGGTTGGTTCCTGACCGCAGAGATGGTAGAACTCATTCAGTCCGGAACGCCTAACATCGTCTGCGCACAGCCGTTTGCCTGCCTGCCGAACCACATCGTTGGAAAAGGCGTTATCAAAACGCTTCGACTGCATTATCCGGAGTCCAACATCGTGGCCGTCGATTTTGACCCCGGCGCCAGCGAAGTCAATCAGCTGAACCGAATCAAGCTGATGCTCTCCGTAGCACAGAAACGTGCAAAGGAAGGCATCGGAACAAGATAGAAAGAAAAACAACCCCTGTCAGCCGTGCAACCGGAAGACAGGGGTTTTATTTACATAAGCCATTCAAACAATGCAATGATCAAAGGAATCGTAATGATGCTCGAAAGCGTACAGAGCGCAAAAATCTGAGAGGCTGTCTCCACA
>CADBTG010000149.1 GCA_902797475.1 uncultured Lachnospiraceae bacterium
AGCCATTCAAACAATGCAATGATCAAAGGAATCGTAATGATGCTCGAAAGCGTACAGAGCGCAAAAATCTGAGAGGCTGTCTCCACATCGCGCCGGAACTTTCTTGCGAACAGAATCGTATTGGTTGCCGTCGGGCACGAGGTGACAATCAGAATGTATTCCTTAATGTCATGAGGCTGCGGCAGAAACGTAAACAGGCCAATCAGACAAAGCGGAAACACAATCAGCCGTAAGAATACAATGTAATAATTCCGAAGCCGTAAAAAGCTTCCGAGCAGGTTGACCTTCGCGATCAGCATGCCCGCGACAAGCATCGCAAGCGGCGTATTCATATCCGCAAGATATCCGCACGTCTTTGTGATCGGTGCCGGAAACGTAATCCGTAGAAAATAGCACGCAAGTCCGATGAAAACACTGATAACCGTCGGATTTGCGAACAACTTCAGGACGGTTTTCGGCGTGAACTTCGTTCCGTTCGCCCTTTGCAGGAGCGCCACGCCGAATGTCCATACGGCTAGCTGAAACATCATCAGATAAGTATTGCTGTAAAACACGCCTGTCGTATCGGCAACGGCCATGATAAGCGGAATCCCCATAAAGCCGTTATTCGGAAAGCATGCCGCAAACTGCTCGACATCGGCATTCTCCTTTTTGGACCCGATTTTCGCAAGAAACGATACCAGAATGCCGAAGCACATGGCAATGACGGCCAGAAGCAGCGCGGACAGAAGCTTCTTCGCATCCTCCGCCACATAGGCTTTTTGGTAGGTCTTCAGGATCAGAGCCGGAGTAACGATATACAGAAGAACCGTTGTCATATCGTCCGCGGTTCTCTCCGCCACAATCTTCCGCCGGTACAGAATGAAGCCGATCAGCATGATCAGGAACATGATGAACACCTGATTGGCAAGCGTTATGGCATTTTCCATAGAATACGGTTTACTCCTTCCCGAGCGGCTCAATCATGCCGTAATACCAGCCGGCAACGCCGTTTTTCTTCACAAGGTAACCGCGGCTCGTCTTCATGATGACGGAAACAATTTCGCCGTAAGTCACCGGAATCTGGTAATCCGTCACGTCCTCCGAATACCAGACACCGTCACGGCACTTGAGAAAGCTCTCCGGAACCCAGAAATTCAGGTCCGTTTTATCCTGCTTGCAATATACGAAATCGCCTGCCCGCTCAAGCGGAATGACGACATTGTCGGGCCAGGTAAGCGTGTTCGCAACATCTCCGGCCATCTGGCTGTTCAGCACTTTTCCCTTCGGAAGCATATCCTCGCAGATAAATGAGAAGTCCTCCGAGCTTTCCTCGGGAATGATCAAAGCATTCAGCTGGCCGTCGCGCTGCACGGAAATGCCGCCGTTCAGGCAGATGATCTTTCGTGTTTCGTTGATAATCGGATTGGCCTTTCGAAGCTTGCTGCCGTAGAGCATGACCGGCCAATGGCCGACAACGACATACTTTCGGAAGGAAAATCCCTTGTCCAAAAACGCATCTCCCCTGATGACGTCAGACGGCTTCATATCCTCCGGATTCCCCGGATAAACCTGTGCATGCGCAAAAAGAAAATGCTCGGTCTCCAGAATATGCGGCATGGCGCACACAAATGCGATTTCACGCTCGTAAAGCACGCGGAGCGACTGTTTTACCAAAAACATGTTGGAATCCTTTTTAATGGGGATTCCGCACGTTTTAAGCATATCTGCGATGATGCAGTTCTCATTTTTCAAAATGTACTGCAAAAGCTCTTCGTTCCGGTCGTTTCGAAGAAGCTCCTTCACAATGACATCGTTGTTCCCGAGCAGGCAGTACACATCCCCGTTTTGCGAAAGCTCCATGACATGACGAAGCGTCCGCAGGCTGTCCGGACCTTCCTCGACGAGGTTGCCGAGAATGATCAGGACGTCTTTTTTCGAGTATTCGGCCTTTGCCAGAAGCTTGGTAAATGCCTCATCGTTACCGTTAATATCCCCGATGACGATGATTCTTCTTCCCGGCTCGATTATCGGTCTTATCACGGAAACCGGCATGGCTACCTCCCGTTACTGAATTCGCTTGCAGACAATGATCAGCCGACCGTTCGTCACATAATGGTCGCACGTGGAAAGGGAAATCAGTTCGTCTCCCCAGGTCGCGGTGACTCCGGTTTTCAAAAGAGCCAGCTTCTCCATCTCCGTCACATAGGTGTTGAACTGCTCTTCGGTCAGAACGCCGCCGCATTTATAGTATTTAAAGCCCTTGTAATCCTTTGCGTAAATCCGCGAGCGGCAGACGTACATGACCTGATAGACGCCCTCGCTTAACGCGGTGTTGAAAAATACATACTGGTGCGAATCGAGGAAATCCTGCTTCAGATAATCCCGAAGCACGCCGAAGCTTGTTCCGTCGAGCATATTATGGCCGTACAAAATGTAATTCTTGCTGCGGCCCGGCTTGGTCTCTCCGTCCATGAACGGAAGTCCTCTGATGTCAAACTTCTCATTCATGCCGAGATTCAGGTATTTCTGGTAATTCTCCGGCGTAAACATGACCGGATAAGACATCACGGTGTCGGGAATCTCCAAAAAGCCGAAGCAATCCTTGTTTTCGGAAACGAGAACGTTATACTTCTCCTTCCACTCGCTGCTGATTTCATTGGAAAATGAGGACACATACCCGACAAGCTCGTGAGCCTGTTCATCGGGAAATACAAAAATGTCGCGGTTCTTGCAAAGATCCTCGTAGTTAACTTCTGTTGCGATTCCGCCGCCGATTGCCTGGTTCAGCCTGTCGATATCCTTACGGTAACGATAGCTTCCGGCATAATAAAAGATAATCTCCGTCAGACATACGATGAACACTGCGCCGAAAAGAAACGTAAAAAAATCCAAGACGAACGCTTTCACGCGCTCGCCCTTCTTATTCGACCGCTTAGGTTTTACCGCCTCCTCATAAGCCGTATCGGCTTCTGCCGAAAGCAGATCCTCTTCATCGAAAAGAAGCTTTTCGTCTTCAAGAGGCAATTCGTCCTCTTCGGGAATCATTTCTTCCGTTTCCTTCCTTGTTAAATCCAGAACTATAGTACCACACATATCGGTAAAAATCCACACACAAAAACCCCAAATTTTGTATAGTATTTTCCACGGCAGTATGGTAAAATAAGGGACGATGAATTTTCTTAGATGAAAGGAGTTTTACTCGTATGATTTATTCTCAGGAAGTAGAAAAGATGTGTACGGTTGCCCAGGGTGTGCATCACGGTTGCGCTCCTATCCCTGAAGAAGCAAAGTGGATTCAGGCGAAGGAAGTAAAGGACATCTCCGGTTTCACACACGGTGTGGGCTGGTGTGCTCCCCAGCAGGGTGCTTGCAAGCTGTCTCTTAACATTAAGGAGGGCATCATTCAGGAAGCTCTCGTTGAGACGATCGGCTGCTCCGGCATGACACATTCTGCCGCTATGGCTTCTGAAATTCTTCCGGGACTTACCGTATTGGAAGCTCTGAATACCGACCTTGTATGCGATGCCATCAACACCGCTATGAGAGAATTATTCCTGCAGATCGTTTACGGTCGTTCCCAGAGTGCTTTCTCCGAAGACGGTCTTCCAATCGGTGCCGGCCTCGAGGATCTCGGTAAGGGTCTTCGCAGCCAGGTAGGTACCATGTACGGAACGCTCAAGAAAGGCCCCCGTTACCTCGAGATGGCTGAAGGTTATGTTACCGGTATCGCTCTTGATGCCAACAACGAAATCATCGGCTACAAGTTTGTCTCCCTCGGCAAGATGACCGACTTCATTAAGAAGGGTGACGATCCGAATACCGCTTACGAGAAGGCCTGCGGTCAGTACGGCCGTGTAGCGGATGCGGTGAAGATCATCGATCCGAGAACCGACAAAGAGTTAGAGAAGTAGGAGGAAACGACAATGGCATTATTTGAATCTTATGAGAGAAGAATTGATACTATCAATTCCGTATTAAACAGCTATGGCATCTCCTCCATCGAAGAGGCAGAAAAGATTACCAAGGACGCCGGACTGAATGTTTATGATCAGGTTAAGAAGATTCAGCCCATCTGTTTCGAGAACGCTTGCTGGGCTTACACCGTAGGCGCCGCAATCGCAATCAAGAAGGGTGCCCGTAAGGCTTCCGAGGCTGCTGCAGCCATCGGCGAAGGCCTTCAGGCTTTCTGTATCCCCGGCTCCGTTGCCGATACCCGTAAGGTTGGTCTCGGTCACGGTAACCTCGGCAAGATGCTTCTTGAAGAGGACACCGACTGCTTCGCATTCCTTGCAGGCCATGAGTCTTTCGCAGCTGCTGAAGGCGCCATCGGTATCGCAGAGAAGGCTAACAAGGTTCGTAAGAAACCCCTTCGTGTTATCCTGAACGGTCTCGGAAAGGATGCCGCAAAGATCATCTCCCGTATCAACGGTTTCACATTCGTAGAGACAAAGTACGATTACAAGGAAGCTAAGCTCAACATCATCTCTG
>CADBTG010000150.1 GCA_902797475.1 uncultured Lachnospiraceae bacterium
CGGTCCATGATCAGATTGTAATCCTCCGTAAGCACGCTTAACGGATTGTAATCGGAATATTCCTTCTTGCAAAGCTCTCGGAAGAAGCAGGAAACGTTACCGGTATGGCAGGCCGCGCCGAGCTGGTGCACTTTTGCGAGAATCGTATCCTCATCGCAGTCAATGCGAAGTTCCTTGAGGAACTGGTAATGTCCGGACGTCTCACCTTTAACCCAGAGCTCCTGACGGCTTCTTGAATAATAAGTCATTCTGCCGGTCTCGATAGTTTTATTAAAGGCTTCTTCGTTCATGTAGGCAACCATCAGGACTTCTGCGGTCTTATAATCCTGAACCACGACGGGAACCAGTCCGTCAGCCCCGGTCTTAAACGAGGAAAATGCCATCGAGCTTTCCAGACACTTCGTATCAAGTCCGGCATCCCGAAGCGTTCTCTTTACCTTGATGATGTTCTTTCCGACATAATAATTGGTCAGTACGGCGGAAACGTTGTCCATCGAAAGAAGCGTTTCGATATCGTTACGCACAAGACTGTCACGAATCATGACAGGCAGCGGGCAGTCCCTGATGATCTTCTTCACATTTTCCGGAACAACATGCTTAAAGATGAAGCCGCAGGCACCGTCCTCTTTTAATCTGTTCAGGATGGAGGCGTCTTCGAATTCATGACCGGTCGTTTCGGGATCGGTATTGAACTCGATTAACAGCTTGTCTTTACCGAAACGGTCAACGGCCTTTTTGAATTCTTCCTCCGGGAAATCCTTTCCGTAAGGGATGACCGCATATTCTGCACCCGTATAAAGCGCCTTCTTGACGTCTTCAAAGCGCTTCACGTGACAGCCGATTGCAAGCGGAATGTCAACCTTCTTAAGAATCATCTTAACGGTTTCGAGAAACCGCATCTGCTCGGTCTCTTTCGGGTCGTAATTGTAGACATAAAGCCCGTCTGCGCCGTTTTGCTCATAGGCCATAGCCTTTTCCAAAACATTGGCGGAATATTCGGTTTCTGCATTAATATAGCCGAAAATACTTTTTTTCATGCTTAAATCGTTCCTTTCGTGGAAAGCACGCCCTCAATGCGGGAATCCCTTCCGGTAGCCTGGTCGAGTGACTTGGCAAATGCCTTAAACATTGCCTCGAGAATATGATGGTTGTTGTCGCCGGAAAGCATTTTGATGTGGAGGTTCATGCCTGCGGAATAAGAAATGGCATAGAAAAATTCCTTGGCCATCTCCACGTCCATCTCACCGAGACGGTCCACGGTAAGATTCACATCGTAACTGAAATACGGTCTTCCGGAAAGATCGAGCGCGCAGAGCATCAGCGTTTCATCCATCGGAAGAATGAAGAAACCGTAGCGGCAGATGCCGGCCTTCTCTCCGAGTGCTTCCTTAATGGCCTGTCCGAGCACGATTCCGACATCCTCAACCGTGTGATGCGAATCGACATACAAATCGCCCTCGGCTTTTAACGTAAGGTCGAAAAGACCGTGTCTGGCAAATCCGGAAAGCATGTGATCGAAAAAGCCGATTCCGGTGTTGATGTCATATTTCCCGGTGCCGTCCAAATTCAGCGTACAGGAAATCTTCGTTTCTTTTGTTTCACGGTTAACCGTTGCGATGCGACTCATGGCTGTCCTCCTTTATTTGTCTTCAAATCTGACGGCAATGGAATTGGCATGCGCCGTCAATCCCTCTGCTTCGGCAAATGTGATGATTTCCTTATAAACCGGCTTCAAAGCCTCCTCGGAATAGGAAATCACGCTGCTCTTCTTAACAAAGTCGTCCACATTGAGCGGTGAGAAGAACTTCGCAGTTCCGTTCGTCGGAAGAATGTGGTCGGGACCTGCAAAATAATCTCCGAGAGGTTCGCTCGAATACGGTCCGAGGAAAATGGCACCCGCGTTTTTGATATAGGTCATCGTGTTGAAGGGATCTTTCGTCAGAATCTCCAAATGTTCGGACGCGATGGCATTTGCCGCTCTGACTGCGTCATCCATCGATTCGGCGATGAAAATGCAGCCGTAGTTTTCAAGCGACTTTTTGATGATTTCCTTTCGGGAAAGCTTCTCGGTCATGCGGTCGACTTCAACGGAAACCTTTTCAGCCAGCTCTGCGGAAGTCGTAACAAGAATCGCGCTGGCCATTTCATCGTGCTCGGCCTGGCTTAAAAGATCGGCAGCAACATATTTCGGATCTGCCGTCTCATCTGCAAGAACAAGAATCTCGCTGGGGCCGGCAATCGAATCGATACCGACGGAGCCGTATACGGCTTTTTTGGCGAGTGCGACAAAAATGTTTCCGGGGCCGACGATTTTATCAACCTTCGGAATGCTCTTCGTTCCGTAAGCAAGTGCCGCAATTGCCTGTGCGCCGCCTGCCTTTAAAATCTTCGTTACGCCTGCTTCGACGGCAGCTACAACGGAAGCGGGATTCAGTCCGCCTTCCTTCTGCGGCGGCGTAACCATGATGATTTCGGGAACGCCTGCAACCTTAGCGGGAATGACGTTCATCAATACGCTTGAAGATAAAACGGCACGTCCGCCCGGCACATAAACGCCGACTCTGGCAATCGGAAGGATTCTCTGTCCGAGAAAGATTCCGTCTTTGGTATCAAACCAGCTTGCACGCTTTTGAAGCATGTGGTAATCACGGATGTTAACAATCGCATCCCGGATGACCTTTAACAGCTCGGGGTCGATTTTATCGTAGGCTTCCTTAATCTCTTCTTCGGTAACCGTAACCGTATCTTCGGTAAGCTTTACACCGTCAAAACGTTCGGTATATTCAAACAGTGCCTCGTCACCGCGTTCTCTGATGTCCGCCACGATTTTATCGACTTTGGCCTGCTGCTCGGAGAAGGAATTCGTGCTTCTTCTGCGAAGCGTATCCTGCAGCTCCATCTCCGTCTGTGCATTTAATCTGACTGTTTTCATGGGTTTCCTCTCTTTGGGTTTCTCATTCCGCAATGACGGAACGAATATCTTTAATCAGCTTACGGATGCGTTCCTCTTCCATCTTCATGCTGGCCTGGTTGACAACCATGCGTGCGGAAAGCGGTGCTACTTCCTCCAAAACGGTCAGTCCGTTTTCGCGAAGCGTCGAGCCGGTTTCCACGATATCGACGATGACTTCCGAAAGTCCGACAATCGGAGCCAGCTCGATGGAGCCGTTCAGTTTGATGATTTCAACGGTCTGATGCTTCACATTCATGAAATAATCTTTCGCGATGGCCGGATACTTCGTCGCAACGCGGATGACCTTTCCGCTTCCGAGAAGATCTGCGGCCGAAGCAGGACCGGCAACGCACATTTTGCATTTGCCCATATGAAAATCAATGACTTCATAGAGTTTTCTGCCTTCTTCGAGAATCGTATCCCGGCCGACAATGCCGACGTCTGCGGCACCGTATTCCACATAGGTGGGCACATCGTTAGCCTTGGCAAGGAAGAAACGCATCTTCTTCTCTTCATTCGTGAAGATGAGCTTTCTTGTCGTTTTGTCTTTCATCTCTTCACAGGAATAACCGGCAGCGGAAAGGATTTCCATGGCCTTTTCCGCAAGACGGCCCTTCGCAAGAGCAACCGTAATATACTCTTCTTTCGGCACGTTCTTGCTGACACGGGCGATTTCCTGACGCGTGGTAGCCATCATCAGGGCATCAATCGTGATCGACATGCCGATTGCAGGTGCATTCATTCCGAACTGGCCGAGCAGATTGTCATAACGTCCGCCCGAAGCAACCGCTTCACCGCTTCCGTACGTAATCGCGCGGAATATAATGCCGGTATAGTAACGGTACTTACTGAGCATGCCGAGATCAAGCGAAACATATCGGTCGTATCCGCGGTTCTTCAAAAGTCCGTAAAGCTCCGAAAGCCTGTCGAGTGCTTTTAAAGAGCGTTTGTTCGTCGTAAGGGCACGAATTTCGGAAAGCTTTTCAAAGCTGCCGAACAGCTCGGGAATCTGTAAAAGCAGTTCCTTGTCAGAAGGATTAATGGACTTGCCGGCAAGAAGCTCCGAAGCGCCGTAAAGGTTTTTCGTCTTCATCAATACGCGAAGAGACTCTTCTTCTTCATCGGAGAAACCGCAGTCCTCCATAAGGCCTTTAAAGAAATCAGCATTTCCGATTTCAATCTGGAAGCGGCTGATTCCCGCGGCAAGAAGGCAGTCGACCGTAAGCTCGATCATCGAAGCATCCGCATTGACGCTTCCGTCCTTCATAAGTTCCGCGCCGAGCTGCGTCGTTTCCTTCAGACGGCCCTGGAAGCTTTCGTTGTTGATGAACGTGTTGCCGCAATAGCAAAGCTTAATCGGCTCTTTTTCGTCCCTGTAGTATTTGGCAACGGAACGCGCGATTGAGGGCGTCATATCGGGTCTTAATACAAGCGTATTGCCCTCTCTGTCGAAGAACTTATACATGTCCTTAGACGGAACCGTGCCGCGCTCGCTGCTGAAAATATCGAAATATTCAAACGTCGGGGTTTCAATATCCAGATAACCGTGACGATGCATGCATTCCTTCAGTCGGTTTTGGAGAACAATCTTGTCCCGGCATTCTTTTCCGTATACATCCCGGACGCCTTCCGGAGTATGCAGCAATTCTTTCATGTTAAATCCTTTCCGAAACACTTTAGCGTGGTAGAGTGTTACCTTGTTAGCAAATGAATGTCAACATTATAATCAGCGAAAACCGTATTGTCAAGACTCAATTTGCCCTTCCTGTTCTCTTCTTTCGAGATCGTCATTGATGAATTCCAGATAATTGATGTAAAGCTCGTCTCCGTGCTTATGGAAATTCCGCGGGTCAAGTTCGGAAAATGCTATGCTTTTCCGTCCGCCTTTTTGCTGTCTTTCATAGAAAAAGGCAAGCTCCGGATAATTCATGTAATAGATCATCTCGCGTTTTGTATAGTATATTAGCAGAAACGCAATTCCGCCCTGCTTTTCGAAATCCGCCATATACCTGACCTGGTGCTCGTGCACGTTATGAAGCGGAAAAGTATCCTCCGCGCACTCCTTACAGTCAAAGCAAAGCGGCACGCCCTGCGCAACGCCGACATAGTCTACGGTGCTGACCTGATCGAAATAGGCAAGCGTGATATGCTTGGTTTCCTTGTCGATATCAATCGGTGTGATCGGCGTCGGGATTTTATGAACCAAAGCGATGCCGTTATCCCTGTAATAATCATTCGTCTCGTTGATGAATTCTTCAAACAGGGAGCCTCGAAGGCCTCGGGATTTGAAGGACATGATAATCTCCTTTCAGCTGAAACTCCTGCCTTAAAAGCGTATCGAAATCTTCGGGCACGGGCGCATAAAAAGCTTTGCCCGAAAGAGAAGCAAGACAATCCGGAAGCTTTTGGGGAAACACAAGCGCATAGGCGAGAAGCTGTTGCCCGTGCAAATGGTATTTAATGCGAAGCTCCTTTTGCACCGAAGCAGCTTCCTCCGCTTCCGCGGCATATTTCGGATCGCCCAAAACCGGATATCCGAGATAAGAAAGCACGCTTCTGATCTGATGCGACCGTCCGGTATGCAGTTGCACACGAAGAAGCGTCAGCCTGTCGGAATAAAGCACCGGATCAAATCCGGTATGAACCGGCAGGCTGTCCGCACTTACGGGCTTTTCTGTAACCGTCACGGTATTGGTCTCCCGGTCCTTCGTTACATATAAACGGCTGTCACAGGCCTTCTCAAATCGGCCGATTGTAATGACGTAATAGTATTTTGAAAGGGCGCGCTCCC
>CADBTG010000151.1 GCA_902797475.1 uncultured Lachnospiraceae bacterium
CTTCTTCGGCACAGGCGTCGGAGTAGGGGTTGCCTTCTTCGGCACGGGCGTCGGAGTAGGAGTTGCCTTCTTCGGTACCGGAGTAACGGTCGGAGTAGGGGTTACCTTCTTCGGAATCGGAGTAGCAGTCGGTGTAGGGCTTACCTTTTTCGGAACGGGGGTAGCGGTAGGCGTAGGCGTTGCTGTATTGGTGGGCACCTTCGTGGCAGTCGGCGTAGGGCTTGCTTTCTTGCCGTTACTCGTTGCAAGCGTGCGGTTGCAGGGATAGAAGTGCGCCTCACTCGTAGAGGTAAAGCTCTTGGCAATAACGCCGCCTTCGTAGTTTCCGGAAGTATTCGTAACATTTGCCGACGGCGCAATCAGATGGCCGGCCTGTCCCATGACATTGATGGACGTGGCATCCGGGAAGTTCCAGAAAAGGTTCATTCCGGTAAGATTCAGCTGAATGTTATACTGGCTGTCAGCGCCGGGGAATTTGAATCGGAAATTGTTTCCGATCTCGCCGCCGTTGATCTTAATGCTCCAGCCGTTGAACTGCGCGCCGCTTCCCGCACCGGTCACGGATACGCACAGAATGTGCTTTCTGAACCAATCGTAGGAAGAAACATTAATCTGCAGGCTGTTCAGCTTGGAATACGGCACGGTAATATAAACGTCTTCGTTTCTGTTGGTCAGATCGATGACATTTCCCGAAATCGTTTCACCGCGCTCTGCAAGCGCTTTCGATTGTGCTCTCAATGAGGAAAATACAGATGACATGCTCAGGAAGCCGGAATTCTGTACGGCAGGATTGCCGCCGAGATCGCCGCTTCTGGTTCCGTAGTATACGGTACGGTTCACGCGCTTAGAAAGATTGTCGTTAAGCGCTCCGTTTCCGACTCTGCCGGAATTCCATGTCTTGATATAAGACGGGTAGATTGCCGCATCGCCGAAGAAATTGGAGTTTGTATAGGTTCCTCCTACAGCGATGGCGCCCATGATATGATTGTTTGCGTTGAAATTGCCCTCGACAAATACGCTGTATTTGCTTAAGATGTTCGAAGCGTTGTTGCCGCCTGCGAACTTGTCCCCGCTTGATGCCTTCGCCGGGGCCTCAATTAACCCGAAGGCGAGCACCACGGTAAGCAAAATGCTTACCAGTCGTCCCTTTCCGAATAAGTGCATGTTTCCTTCTCCTCTTTTCGTAAACAGTATTCCGATTTTTTCTTTCGCAGTTTCCCGTCTGCGTTATTTAATCCTTAATGTCCAATACAAGCTTGCCGGCCACAGTGTAGCGGCGTCCCTCGCCGCAGGTGGAGAGAACCATGATTGTGTCCTCGTCCGTCGGCGCCGGTGTCGAAACGTATGCTTTGTCAGGGTTCTCCTCTTTAACCCGTTTCAGGAACCGCGCGGTTTCGTATCCGTCGAATGCGTCGAAAACCCATTGTCCGTTACGCTCCACATAGTCCTCGGAAAGCAGATGCTCCGGCTCCAGATGCGATACAACAACCACCTCGTATACCATCACTCGCCCTTCCTGATAGATAAAGAAGAACGGGTGCGTTTCCCGGAAATCCCGATCCGAAAACTTTTTGAGGCTGCCGAACATCGTTCCGTTCAGCATGTTGTGTCCGTATATGATTGTGAATCGGTCATTCAGCGTGGCACTGTTGCAATTCTGAATGTACAGGCAGCCGGGATACCCTTTCGAGTGGTCCAGGTTGTAATGGAGGTAGTAGTCTTCCTTCTCGCTCTTCAGTACCGGATAATCGATGATGGTTCCCGGAATCGCGATGTAAGCGAAGATGTCTTTATTTTCTTTATGAAGAATCTCGAAATCCGGACGGATTGTCAGGAAGTCTTCATACTTCTCGGCGATTGCCGCGTAAAGCATCTCTTCTGCCGAAGGCCCTGTCGGTGTGATGGTCGGCTCGAGCGTTACCCCGGGCTCCTCCGTCGGCCTCGCTGCCGTTTGCACCGGCGTCGTGGTGACGAACGCCTTCTCCTTCAGGTCTTCGAACGCTTTTTGGTGTTTGTCGGCTTGAATCTGCGTGTATTTCAGGTATCCGAAATACCCTCCTCCTGCAAGAACCGCCAAAATCAAAAGAACCAAAAGGACTCTTTTGACCGTTTTACCGCGGTCTGACAGTCCGCGCACACTTCCGCTCATACAAACTGCTCCTCCTGCCTGCCAAGCAGACAAAAATCCCTTTTCTTACGCACCACTTTTGCATCATAGCATTCTTTATTTAAAGAAGTCAATAACCGCGGCGACCGAAATTGTGAAAAATTTGTGAAAACTCTATTAACGCAAACGACCCCTTTCGCCCATTTTTGTCGGGTATTATTGCAATTCCCCTCAATAATTTGTTAAAAATATGAATAAACCGTTCATTTTTGTCTTTTCTTATCCAGTTTTGGGCTGCCTGGATAGGAAAATACAACAACAAAAAAGAGGTTCCGGAATAAACCGGAACCTCCGAAAGCATCCTATATAGTGTTTAATCTACTTTTCGTCACCAAGATAGCGGATGACGTTCTCCTCATAAGTGTCCATGACTTCAACCTTACAGTTGCAATTGGACTTCTTCAGGTTGTTCATGCGAAGACGGAACCACCACTGCTTATACTCGATTGACATATCCGGATCCGGATACGAAAAGTATTCGGGACACGGGAGCTTGTCGCACTGTGAGCAGTCGTGAAATCCCTTCTTGGCAGAACAGTCATAATAAGGACACGGCGTCGTATTGCCGAACATCTGCTGCCACAGAGGCAGGCCCTGCCGATTCCGACAGCCGTCGCAGGTTACGCCGTAGTCGTCGCATTTGCCGCAGAACGTGCCGCAGGGGTTGATTTCCTGCTTCTGTTCCTCGGTCAGTCCTTCCCCCTTCAGGGAATCGGGAAACTCAAGTCCGTATTTTGCAAACTCTTCTTTAATCTTTGAATAATCC
>CADBTG010000152.1 GCA_902797475.1 uncultured Lachnospiraceae bacterium
AATCGTTATCCCGGACTGATTCGGATCCGTGCAATAGTAAAGCTGCATGCCGGGATTATTAAGATCCATGTCCCGCATGCCGTGATCTTTGCACATCTGTATCATTTCTAACCACATAAAATGCTCCTCTTCCGAAAGCCCGAAGGCCTTCCGGTCAATCTCTCTAATGCCCCGTAAGCTTTAAAACAAGTCTTCCGATCAGGCCTTTCTTCGGCCGGAAGACAACGATTTCATTCGACGGATCCGCCATGCGAATGCCGTACACAACGAAGAACAGAACCGCAATGACAAGTAACGAAATCCGGAAAACCTTCGGATTGATCTTCTTGCGGAATATAAGAAGCAATGCCCCCGGAACCGGCAAAAACCAAAGCGGATGAAACTCCGTTGCTTTCTTAAAGTCCAGGTGAAGCACCGCATGCCAGGCACGTGTCATGCCACAGCCCGGGCACGATACACCGGTGGTGTACTTAATCGGGCATCCGATTCCCACAAGCGAAAAGAACGCATATAACAATGCGATTGCCGCAATCGCGGCAATCGCATTCCGAATATGCTTGAAACGAGGCTGTTCCTTACGCTCCATAACCGTTAACCTGGTTGTAAGCGCGACAGATTTCATTCGTATTCTTAATCAAAATGTGTATCGCAACAAAAGGACCGATACCGCAAAGGAACGAACCGAAGATGAGCCACAGAAGAACCGTGGTTCCGTTCTCCGCGAACTGCATTCCGTAACGGTATGCATTGCTCTGCAGGCGGTTACCGAGCTTGTAATACCAATAATAGGCGTAGATGCCGCAGGTGATGTAACTCAAAACAACGAAAGCAATCAGACCGGGCGTGTTGTCGCCGTCACCCTCGCAGGCCGTATTGACATCCTGTGCCATGCTGTAAATGAACCACCAGCCGTAGATGCCGCAGGTAACCAGCGATAAAACGATATACATCAAAAGGCTTCTGTCGGTTGTAAGCCTCGGTCCGCGGGGAGCCCCGCCTCCGTTAAAGCTGTTTCGGATGTCGTTAAACGCGTTCCCGAGCTGACTCTCGGCACCCCGGAAAGCCTGATTCACATCCTGCGTCCACTGGTTCGCATTGCTGTTTTTTAATATGGCGCCGCATCCGGGACAGAATCTTGTCTCTTCGGTAATTGTCATACCGCAATTGGGACAGAACATAGTTACTCCCTCCGTCATATAAAATATTCTATCGTTGAAATGCGAATTGCATTTTCGATATGCGAATATTTTACCATTTTTCAGATAGTTCTTCAATCATTATTTCAGTTTTTTTTCGAAAATCGTCTCCTCTGCCGCCTTTTGTCTTTTCTCTCTGCGCACACGATTGATATGACGCTCGAAATCTCCGTTCTTAATCAATTCGGCGAGCACATACTGTTCAAAAATCGGAACCGTACAGGAATAAAAGCCGAGTTTTTCGTGAAACTTTGTAAGAAGGCTTTCCGGCAGAATCATGTAACCGATTCGGACAGACGGCGCAATGGTTCCGGAGAAGGTGTTCAGGTAGATTACGTCGGCCCCGTCGGCCATCGAGAAAAGCGGCTCTTCCGGCTTCTTTGAGACGGTCAGCTCGGAATCATAATTATCCTCAATCAAAACGCCGTTTCTCTCCTTAGCCCAGCGCAGATACTTCAGTTTCTTCGAAATATCTGCGGAAACGCCGCTCGGAAAGCTGTTGAACGGCGTCACGTGAAGGATTCCCGCCTTGGTTCTTGCAAGCTCACTGCTGACAATGCCGTTACTGCCCAATAAAAGCTCATCGACGGTCGCACCCATTGTCTTATACACTTCCGCAATCTTTTTGTAAGAAGGCTTCTCAATTCCGTAGACGCGCCCGGTTCCCAAAAGCTGGACAATCAGTCCGTACAGGTACTCCGCTCCGGAACCTATGATGATCTGCGACGGCTTCACCGTAATGCCGCGGCTTCTTGCCATGTATCTGGCAAGCTCCCCGCGAAGCTCAGCGCAGCCGTGGTTCGGCGATTTTACAAGAATCTTCTCTCCGTAGTCAAGCAGCACGCGCCGCATCGTTTTGGACACTACGGAAAATGGAAAGCGGAATTCACTCTCCGTCCTTTCGTTCGACAGAGAAAGCGGCTCCTGCTCCTCCTCTTCCTCCCGTGACAGTTCGGTATGCAGAAAATCCTCCCCGCGGTAGGTCACGAAAAAGCCGCTCCGCTGTCTGGCTTCGATATAACCTTCCTCTGCAAGAATCGTATAGGCATGCTCGACCGTAATTACGCTGACGCCGGTTTCCGTTGCAATGATGCGCTTTGAAGGCAGCTTCGTCCCGAACGGGAAGTAACCGTTTACGATGTCGCGGACGAACAGGCGGTACAGCTGAAGGTATGCCGGCTCCTGCGCCGTTTTGTCAATTTGATAATTCATCTGGTTATATAAAAAATACCTTTTCTGGTTATTTTGATATGTTCAGTTTTAGTATACACTTCAGCCATCGACTTGTAAAGGAGCAACATCATGGACACGAAAAACAGATACAGCGCATTAAGAATTACCCTCACCGGTTTATTCATGGCATTGACCATCGTATTTGCCTCATTCTATATCCCGGTACCGGGCGGGCATCTTTATTTGTGTGACATGGTAATCTCTCTTGCGGCGATCCTGTTAAATCCGTTCGAAGCATTTGCCGTCGGCGGCATCGGCTCCTATCTCGGAGACCTGATCTTCTATCCCGCGCCGCGGTATGTTTCCCTTGTGACGCACGGAACTCAGGCAGTCGTAATCTCTGTTTTTGTTCATTATGTCATGAAGAATCGTCCGAAGGCTGCGGCCGGAATCGGCGTTACACTCGGTGCCGTCATCATGGTTGTCGGATACACGCTCGGCAAGACTTTCGTTTACAGCAACTTCGAAACTGCCATGATTAAGCTTCCGTTCGAAATTCTGCAGGGTGCCGTCGGCGCAGTTCTCGGCTGGATTCTCTGCTTCAAATGCGGAATCCGTAAGGTTTTCATCCGTACACTCGAAGAAGAAGCCTGATTTGAATATGACAGGGGCTTAGGATCAAACGTCCTAAGCCCCATTTTTTCGTCTATCGGAAACTCTTCAGATACTCCTTATGCGCATCGCTTACGCGAAAGCTTTCAACAGCCTTCTGAATCGACTTTTTGTGAACCCACTCGTCAAGTTTTCGCTCTTCAATGTACTTCACGCTTGCATCGTATTGCTTCGCAAGCGCCGTTGCAAAATACCATGCCTGCATCATCTTTAAGTAGTAATCCTCTCCCTTCTTATCAGCCACCCAGGAAAGGTATTCCTCCTTAAAATCGTCTCCCAGAAACTCATTCATCAGCATCCGCATGCCGAAGCGCGCCGTATAAATATGGTCGGAATCAATCCACTTACGGATATACGGGAGAAGCCTTTCGTGATTCTTGCAAAACGATTTCGGCGTCGCCTGATCGGAAACCGGCCA
>CADBTG010000153.1 GCA_902797475.1 uncultured Lachnospiraceae bacterium
AGCATCGGGTCCTCCGAAGCTTCCGAAAGCTCCGAGAGTCTGTCGGCATCCACCAGATAACGCATCAGCTCCGAAAGCATTGATTTCATCTCGGAAACGAAGCCGGGTTTTCTGTGTTTGTTTCCGTAAAGCGTCAGCTCCCCGTCGGAGCCGAGAAGCACCTTCTTGACAAGCATGCCTTTTCCGATATCCGTTAATACTTCAGGAAAACAGTCGCCGAGTTCTTCCGAAAGACGGTACTTAAGACGGCTCAGGCTTAAGATGTCAATGTTCATGACGCAGCCGTTTTTATGAAGCTTTACAAGCTCTCTCTGCGCCGTCAGCGTGGCCTGGTCCGGCACAAAATAAAAGACGGAACAGTCCGGATCCGCTTCGCAAAGACCGAGCATCTGCCGATACAGATATTCCGTTTTCTTGCTGCCTTCGCTTCCGATTACAAACCGAAGAGACATCTTATCCTCCTTTCGTCTATGAAAAAGGCTTCGCATTTCTGCGAAGCCATTAAGCTCATATCATTCCCGGAATGCCGTTTCCTGCTTCTTGACTCCTAGCCAATGCTAGGTGGGCGACCGCAAGTAAGCTTACTGCCATCCACTCGAAGGAGGCCCGACATCCGCTTACCGATATAGGAATCCCTTTTTAAAGTTGTAGGTTCAAAAATACAGGAGTTGTCGAACACCCCAGGAATCTTCCTGTCTGTATTATAGCAAATAATAAAGGCGACTGCAACGAAAACCTGCGTAATCTCAGCCGATTTTTCTTTCGCGGAAAATGACGGGATACACGGAACCTTACCGGGTTCGGAAGCCTGTTTTAGGTCGCTGTTTTACGGTTTAAACGTGGCATTTGCCGTAAAAAAAACGGCTGCCGGAAAACGGCAGCCGAACTATGCTTTGCTTTATGCTATTTCGAAGCCTTCTCGACTTCGACAACAGCGGATTTCTTCATCGGAATGCGGCAGTTTTTGTTATTGCCGAACTCTACGACAATAACATTCTGCTCCTCCACCATATCGATGACAACACCGTAAAAGCCCGCAGTCGTGACAACGCTGTCGCCGACTTCTACGGAATCCACAATGGCCTTTCTTTTCGCTTCTTCCTTCTTCTGCGGTTTAATAAGCAGAAAATAAAAAGCAAGGATAATGGCACCGAAGAAAATAACATAGAACAGAATCACCTGCCAACCGGCTGCCTGCTCTCCTCCTGCCGCCGCTTCTCCGAACAAATACAACAAATCCATGAAAACTCCTTTCAAATGCTTCAGGCTTCCCCTTCGGCAAACCCCTGAAGCCGCATCTTTTTATATTCCGAAAAGCGGTCTTCTTCTATCGCCGTTCGAATTTCTTCCATCATTCTATTATAAAACCTGAGATTATGCAAGACCATTAATCGAAGGCCGAGCATCTCGCCCGAAACAAGCAGATGGCGGATATAGGCGCGGGAATGATTCCTGCAGGCAGGACAGTCGCAGCCCTCCTCGATCGGTCTCGGATCGGTTTTGTATTTTTCATTTTTAAGATTCAGACGTCCGTGATTCGTGTAGGCATGTCCGTGTCTTCCGTTTCTTGTCGGATAAACGCAGTCGAAGAAATCCACGCCGCGCGCAACACCCTCCAAAATATTGGCAGGCGTTCCGACACCCATCAGATAAACGGGCTTATCCTTCGGGAGCTCCGGCACCGTACAGTCGAGAATCCGGTACATCTCCTCGTGGCTTTCGCCGACGGCAAGACCGCCAATGGCATAACCGTCGAGATTCATATCGCGAATCGTTCTCGCATGCTGCACGCGAATGTCATCGCAGACTCCGCCCTGGTTGATGCCGAAAAGCATCTGGTGCGGATTGATCGTTTCGGGAAGGGAATTCAGACGGTCCATCTCCTTCCTGCAACGCTCAAGCCATCTTGTCGTGCGGTCAACGGACTGCTGAATATACGAGCGCTCGGCCACGCTTGAAGGGCATTCGTCAAATGCCATCGCGACCGTGGATGCAAGATGCGACTGAATCTGCATGCTCTCTTCCGGTCCCATGAAAATGAGGCGACCGTCCACATGCGAATGGAACGTAACGCCCTCTTCTTTGATTTTACGAAGTCCTGCAAGGGAAAACACCTGAAATCCGCCGGAGTCCGTCAGCGTCGGCCCGTCCCAATGCATGAACGGGTTTAAACCGCCCATCTTCGCAACCAGCTCGTCACCCGGGCGAACATGCAGATGATAAGTATTGCACAGCTCAATCTGCGTCCCGATGGACCGAAGATCCACCGAGGAAACGCCGCCCTTGATGGCTGCAACGGTTCCGACATTCATGAATACGGGTGTCTGAACGGTCCCGTGCACTGTCGTAAATTCTCCGCGCTTAGCTAACCCGTCCGTATGAAGAAGCTTATACATTCTTCGATTCCTCGTTTAAATCGTGGTAAGCATTCAAAATCCGCTCCCGAATCACGGCCTCCATGAAGTAAGGATCTCCGAGAACCGCTCTTTGTTCGGGATATACAATGCCGCCGGCCATGGACATATGACCGCCGCCGTTTCCGATGCCTTTAAGCGCCATGCTCAGCATCCTTCCCGCATTCATATGCGGAGCTTCGGAACGGACGGAAAACTTCAGCCCGCCGCCTCTTTCCGCATAAACGACAGCCATTTCAACCGAGGAAAGCGAAAGAATGAATTCGCAGACCGAAGCTATCAGGCCGTCCGGGCAGGAAAACGGGATATAGGAAAATCCCACGTTATCGTAGATGGAAATGTTTTCGATGGCAGCTCCGTACGCCCGAAGGTCGGAAAGCTCCAAAACGCTGTTATCGAGATGACTGATCTGTCCGACATCCGCAATGCCGTTCAGAAAATCAAATGCGGTAATATCGTAATGCGTCACGCCGGCACTGAAATTTCGGGTATCCATCTTGATTCCGTACAGAAGAAGTGTTGCCAGTTCCTTGGAAACGGGCATATGCTCTTCCATGATCCAATGCGTGATAATCGAAGCACACGCGCCGGTGATCTCGTGCCGGATGAAAGCATATTCATGATCCGTAACAAACGGATGGTGGTCTATGCAGGCCACCTCCGTACCGATCAGATTGGAAAAGTTCGAATTGTTCTTCTGTCCGTCAATCGTCACGACATAGTCGCTTTCGGAAAGGTCTTTCTGCTCTTTCGCATCCTTGACATCCAAATCGAACATGTCGAGAATCATCCGGATATTGATCTTCTCAATCTTGCCGAAATACATGACCTCGGACTGAATGCCCTTATAGGAAAGCAGTTCCTTCAGGGCACAGGCCGAAGCAATCGCATCGGGATCCGGAAAATCATGTGTCTGCAATATGACGCGGTGCCCGCGGAGCAAATCCGTAAGCGCCTGAAAACTGTCCTTCTTTACTTCCACGCACAATTCCTAGTCTTTCTTAATATTTCTGGACAAAAACTCAAGAACAATCCCGAGGGCCGCAAAAAGAATGCCGCCGACATAAAGCGAAGAATATTCTTCATTTTTGCTCACTGCCGCAAGAATGATCATGGCAACGCCGACTACAATCAGTCCGTAGCACAAAACGATGCGGTAAATGCTGTCCACGCCCCTGCGGCCGGTCTTCGTGGAATGCTTGGAAACAAACTCTTTCGAAGCGGAAACTTCGCGGATGAGCTGTACGGATTCGTCAACCTGCGGCTTCTCTTCTGCATTCGGATCATAACCTTCAGCGTACTCTTTCATAAGTGCCCCCTCTCTTTTTTTGAAAAATGTGATGATTAAGGTTCAATCTTTACAGTATTGACATCCTGCTTTCTGACGATGCAGATCCATGTCTTACCGGTATTCATTTGAATCTCTTCGCCGTTCTTGTAATAGAAACGGGTCGGATCGTAGTCGCCGTTCTTCTTCCAGGTAATCGGAACGGCTTTTCCGTTCGTAATGTAGTAACCTTCTCCCGAGCCGTGGATCGTGAAGACCTTATGCCCGGAATCGTCAACTACTTCGGAATAGCAGTACTGCAGGATGATGTTCTTACAGGTAATCTGCTTGTTGTCGACATTGTCGATATGCTCCTTGCCGTACTGGAAGCGGTAATACAAGCCGTCATCGGGATTATACTGGAACCAAGGCGTATTCTCCTGGTAGCCCGGACGGACGATTCTCGCATCCTGACCGTCGGAAAGCAGCGTCGGGTTATCATCCGGAGCGAACTTGAAGTGGTCGCGCACGTAATGGTCCGAATGTGCAAGCGAATACTTCTTATGCTCGACGCCCCAAAGGATGCCCTCGGCACTTGCGTAAGCATTATGCGGCGCCTTGCGATCGGTCGAACGGTAATATACCTTGCCCTCGTATAGCATGCCGTCCAGATTCAGAACATCCGCACGGTTTAAGAAAGGCTGGGCAACGTTAGAGCTTCCGAAATGCAGATAAATGGGATCCCATTCCATCTGCAGGAAGACATAAGTCTTTCTTGCGCTTCTGACGGAACCGATCTTGCTAAGACCCTTCCAGTCTTCAATGATGGAAAGAAGGCGGGTGATATTGCCCTCTACCTTAAGCTCGTAAATGACGCCGGCTTTGTTGATGCTGCTCTGGGGCGTTCCCGGAAGCAGGTTGTTCATCATGACGGCAATCGGTCTCGTTTCGTCGACTTCCTTTGTGATCCACTCATTCGTAAGAGCGCTTCTCACCATTCCTTCATGAGGATCCGATGTCGGCGTCGGTGTATTTTCGGGTGTCGGCTCTTCTGTGGGTTCGGGAGTCTCGGTCGGAGGCTCCGTCGGTTTCGCTGCAACAGCAGTCGAAGGCGTGGGCGACTGCGTATTCGTAATATCGGAAGGTGTATTCTTGTCGGCATCTTTCTTGGCGCCTGTGACAATCATAACGACACAAAGCGCGCAAACCAATCCCAATCCGATGCAGATCGGAAGGAAGTGGTCGGTGATAATCTTTTTCATAGTATTCCTCCTTCGTGTGCACGCACATATTTATATTATCACGAATCCGAAAGAAATACAATCACTATGTATTCCCGTGACCTCATCCACGGTCACTTTCAGACATGAAAAAAGCCGCAGACCTTTTCGTCTGCGGCTTGTCAGGGGCAGTAGGATTCGAACCCACGACCTGCGGTTTTGGAGACCGTTATTCTACCAGCTGAACTATACCCCTATTGTGCGGTTTTCACAACCGCTTTCCTATATTACAGCAGATGTGCCAAATTGTCAACAATTGTTTTCCCTGTAAAATGACGACCGATGCTGCCCAAAGTCATCAGTAAAATTGATATGGTCACTGTGTCCCGGGGCGGCATCATTGTCACATTTTCCATGGATTTACGCAGTCTCAATCTTGTTCGCAAGATGCAGATCGTGCCGCTCAACGGCCTCCTCGCGCATCTTGTATTTTAAGATCTTGCCGGCAGCGTTCATCGGGAACTCAGTCACGAAATCCACGTAACGCGGAACCTTGTGCTTTGCCATATGGGTGCGCACATAATCCTTGATTTCATCCTCGGTAGCGGTCTCGCCGTCATTCAGGATAATGCAGGCCATGATTTCTTCGCCGTAATCCGCATCCGGCACGCCGATAACCTGTACGTCTCGGATTTTGGGATAGGTGTAGAGGAAGTCCTCGATTTCCTTCGGGTAGATATTCTCACCGCCGCGGATGATCATATCCTTGATTCGGCCAGTAATCTTGTAGTAGTGGTCCTCAGGGCGGCGCAGAGCAAGGTCTCCCGAGTGAAGCCAGCCGTCCTCATCGATGGCAGCGGCCGTCGCCTCGGGCATCTTGTAGTAGCCCTTCATGATGTTGTAACCGCGGGCGCAGAACTCTCCAGGTACACCGTCCGGAAGCTCTTCGCCGGTCTCGGGATCGACAATTTTAGTCTCAACGCCGTAGATTGCAGGTCCTACGGTGTTGACGCGCTGCTCGATGGTATCGCTTGTTTTGCTCATGGTTGTTGCAGGCGATGCCTCGGTCTGACCGTAGGTGATAACAATCTCGGGCATGTGCATCTTCTCGATGACTTCTTCCATCGTCTTAATCGGACAAGGGGATCCTGCCATAATACCGGTTCTCATATGCGAGAAGTCCGTCTTCGGGAAATTCTCGTGGCCGAGCATCGCGATGAACATCGTCGGTACGCCGTGGAAACAGGTAATCTTCTCCTGGTTGATACAGTGCAGACCCTTTCTCGGGGAAAATGCGGTGATCGGGCTCATGGTAACACCGTGCGTCATGGATGCGGTCATCGCGAGAACCATACCGAAGCAATGGAACATCGGAACCTGGATCATCATGCGGTCCGCAGTCGACAGATCCATACAGTCGCCGATTGCTTTACCGTTGTTAACAACATTGTAATGAGTAAGCATTACGCCCTTCGGGAAACCGGTCGTGCCGCTTGTGTACTGCATGTTGCAAACGTCGTCCTTGTCAATCATCTTACGGCGGTTTTCAACCTCGGTATACGGAACATCCGCGCCGAGTTCCAACGCCTCATCCCAGGTAAAGCAGCCGTTCTGTTTGCTTTCAACCGTAATGATATTCTTGAGGCAGGGAAGACGTTTCGACTGCAGGGTGCCGGGAACACTCGTCTCAAGCTCGGGACAGAGTTCCTTCATGATTTCCACATAATCGCTGTCCTTAAACCGGTCGATCATGACAAGCGTATGCGTGTCGGACTGACGGAGCAGGTACTCGATCTCGTGAATCTTATATGCGGTATTGACCGTAACAAGTACGGCACCGATCTTGGTCGTTGCCCAGAAAGTGATATACCAGGCGGGCACATTTGTCGCCCAGATGGCAACATGGTCGCCCTTCTTAACGCCCATAGCAATCAAAGAACGGGCGAAATTGTCAACGTCATCGCGGAATTCCGGATAGGTTCTCGTATAATCAAGCTCGGTATAACGGAACGCATACTGTGTCGGGAATACTTCGCAGATACGGTCCAGAATGTCAGGGAACGTATACGGGATCAGATGGTTCTTCGGCCAGATATAATAGCCGGTCCCGCGGTTATCGGTCTGCAGCGGGTTCTTGTGAACGGTCTTGTAGGGCTCCATGTAATGTGCGAACTGCGGAAATACAACCCATGCATCCGCAAGCTCCTTACTCCATCTCTTTACCCACTCAAGCGAAACAAAACCGGTATAATGCATGCTCTGCAGCGCGTCAAATGCCTCCTTAATCGGCATGTCGCCCTGCCCCATCATGCGATAGGAAACAACTCCGTTCACTTCCACGGAATCCTTTACGTGAACATACTTAATGTATTCGCCGAGATTCGAAACCGTCTGTTCGGGAGTCTCACCGCAGTTGCGGTACGGATGATGAATATCCCACAAAGCGGCAATCTTTCTGCTTCCTACTGCGTCAAGCACTTTGCGAAGACGCGCCGTATCGGAATATACGCCGTTTGTTTCCACGCACATCGTTACGTTGTACTGCTCGGCTATCGGCTCAAGACGCTTCAGCGCCTCGATGATTGCGTTGTCATCCACATCACCCTCGGGCTTCGGATTCTCGTCGGCAAGCACACGGATGTAGCAGGTTCCGAACTGATTGGCAAGCTTCGCGTACGCCGTAAGTTCTTCAATGGATTTATCAAGCCGGTCCTGATACTTTAACGGGCAGCCCGAAGAGAAACAGGAAATCTCAAGCCCGATATCCTGAAGTTTCTTAGCGGTAGCAGCCGCATTTGCTTCCGAAAAAGGCTTTGCCTTGTAGGCGCTGATATGCTCTCCGAGTCCGCGGATCTCCACGCCGTGATAACCAAGGTCTTTCGCCATGGTGTAAATATCTGGCCAGGAATAATCCGGACATCCGATTGTGGAAAAACTGATCTTCATACATAACCTCCGATTTTTAATGCAATGAAAACAAAAAAGCCTCTATCCCTGATAAGGATAGAGGCGCAAATCGCGTGGTACCACTCTATTTCATGTTAAACATGCACTCAGTAAGCACGGACAAAGTCGATGCTCTTCCCCTTTAACGGTGGGAATCCGGCGGTATCTACACAACCAAAGGTCTTCAACCCGCAGCTCCAAGGCGAGTTCCCGAATGTTTACCGACTGCCTCGCATCAACCGGCAGCTTTCTGAATCCGAAACGGTTCGGTACTATTCCTCTTCAACGCAAAATATGAATTACTGTTCCACATACTACAACA
>CADBTG010000154.1 GCA_902797475.1 uncultured Lachnospiraceae bacterium
GAGCCGATTGACTGTCTTGCCGAAATGGTGAAGGATCTTAAGGAGAATTCGGACGTTCTGATTACGCCGGATATATTGGAACAGACCGGGGAAGAGGTCGCATTTGCCGAAGTCATGTATGAGATTAACTTCGCAAACCAGTTCGCGCTTGCCCGCGCGACGCGTCCCGAGCTGCTTCCCGCGGGGACGGTGCACCCCGAGAACATGCGAAACAACGGGACCGGGCACTATGAATTCAACCCTCATGTGTTCTCGAAGATTTACACGTTGGAGCACGGCGAGGCGCGCAAAGAGGCATTTTTCAACTTTGTCGATGCGCTCCGGGCCGGCGAGGAATGGTTCGACTGCCCGGACGAGGACACGATGTGGTGGTGCCGCGGAAGGCTCGGTCATTTCTTCTATCCGGTCGAGGAGTGGTACACATTTTGCGGTGTCTATAAAAACGGCAAAGGCCAGATTGTCCGGTATGACGGCACCACGCAGGAGCAGTTTGACGAGAAGAAGGCGGAGTTTGAGCGCATGATTACTGACATCGTCAATGATGCCGTGGGCGACGATTACAACGACATTGAGAAGACGCTCGCGCTGTACGAGTTCCTGACCGAGTACTGCACGTACGACTATGAAATGCTTGAGCATATGTCGGATTGGTCGGACCGGCAGGGCGGCTACCGCGCGCTGATTGAGAAGAAGGGCATTTGCAATGAGTATGCCTGCCTGTATCAGTATCTGTTGCTGCAGTGCGGCGTGGATGCGGAGGAGTCCGGCGGGCCGAGTGTGACCGAAGGCATGGATTCGCACGCATGGGTTTACGTCACCATCGATGGAAAAGGATACCTCGTTGACCCCACCTGGGGCGCGACGGATTCCCGCGAGCCGAAGTTAGAGTATTTCCTATTCACCGACGAACTGCGGGAATCGCGAGACGGCTTCCGCGCATCGGCATTTGACATCGCCGGATGCGGTTCGGAAAGCCGAAAGAAGTATTCGTTCGAAGCCAATGACAAGCGTTTCGAAGGTCTTTGGGACGGCACTTATGTCGCAATGGACCGTGCCTCCCGGACTATATATTTCCTTGACGAAAATGGTAGGCTCGGTGCGTTTCATTACGGACAGTAGGGGAGGACAGAGAACGAAAGAAGGTTCTAATCCCGGTAAGGCGCGTGTCTTACTGAATCGTATGCTTGCGCAGTCTGGAGGCAACACCCACGGCAAGCGCAAGCTTGATCAGGTCGGGAATGATGAAGGGAATGACACACCAGCCGAGAGCGGTTCCGAGACCGACAGGACCGGTCTTATTGGCATAGACAATCATAAACCAAGCGGTTCCGAACGCGTAGCAGACGGCAAGGCCGAGAACCAGGGCAGAAATCCGCACGGGAAGCTTCTTCCCGAAGAGAGATTCGCTGAGCCAGTAGAGTAAGCCGATGAGAAGAAATCCGAGAACGTATCCGCCGGTGGTCCCGAGGAGCGCGCTTAAGCCTCCGGAAAAACCGGAAAGCACCGGAACGCCTACTGCTGCCAAAAGGATGTAGACCAGAATCGAAACAGTTCCTTTCTTTCCGCCGAGAAGCTCGAGCACGCAAAAAACCGCAAAGGTCTGGAGCGTGAACGGAACAACGGTGGGAATGCTGATCCACGAGCAGACAGCGATCAGCGAAGCACAAAGCGCGATGAGGGCAAGGTCTACGGTTCTCATAACCGGTTTTGTGTCATTTTTCATAACGGTTTCCATAAAAAGATCCTTTCTGTATATGATGCGGCTGTGTTCAGCCGCGGGATGGACGCACGCTTACTTCCCCGGAGGAAAGCACTTCCGTGGATTGGTCATCGTAGCGGACAATCAGACGACATTCTTCGTCAATGTCGACGGCGGTGGCCGGAACGGGGCCGTCGCTTTTCAAAACATCAATCCGCTGCCCTAAAAGAAAGCTGCGGCGCTTGTATTCTTCGGAGTATTCGGAATTATTGAGGTCGCTGCAGATTCGGTGAAAGCTTGTCAGAAACTCTGCCGTGATGCGGCTTCGAAGGTTCTGAGACCGGGTTTCGGTAATCGCGCCGGCGATGTCCTTCAGCTCCGGGGGGAAGCCTCCTTCCGGAAGATACACATTAAATCCGATGCCCAAAATCACCCAGTCCGGGACACCTGTCTCAAAGTTGATGGAGGCTTCGGTCAGGATGCCGCAAACCTTGCGGTTACGAACATAGACATCGTTCACCCACTTGATCTGCGGGCGCTCATCCGTGCAGGCTTCAATCGCCTGACAGGCGGCAACAGCGGCCGCGGTGGTCATCCGGACGGCCAGATTCGTATCGAAAGAAGGGCGGAGCAGAACGCTTAAATAGATGCCGGTCCCTGCCGGAGAGACAAAGGTTCTGCCCATGCGTCCGCGGCCGGCTGTCTGCGACGAGGCGACTACGACATGCCACGGCCGAAGCGCGGGCAACGTGCCGTTATGCTGCGCGGAAATCGCGATGTTTCGAAGGTAGCTGTTTGTGGAGTCCGTCTCGGAAAGGACTTCGAGTTCGAGGGCGGAATTCAAATCCCCCAGATACATGCGGATGCTGTTCTCGCTGAGAGCATCGCTGTTCGGCCCGAGCCGGTAGCCCTGCCGGGAGCTCTCGATTTCATAGCCGTCGGCGGTGAGCAGTCCGATGTTCTTCCAGATGGCAGCTCTGGTCAGACCGAGCTGCGTCGCAAGACGTTCGCCGGACAGGTATTCGCTCCCGCTTTGTTCCAATAATGATGCAAGCTGTTCTTTCGTGTTCATGATAATTCCGCCATAATTCTCAATGATTATTCGAATTGCCAAACGGAAGTATAGCACCGGATTATCAGTTCGTCAACCGAAAAAGCATAGTTTGGTTGACGAAAGCCGGGAATTAAGGAAAATGGAGACGTAGCCGTTACTTTCAGAGTAAACATTCCGTAGAATCCCCGAAAAACAGGCAGGTAAACGATGCGTCGGTTGTATTTTTCACAGGACAGGGCTAAGATTGCAAGCGAAAGGCGGTGATGAAAATGGATGCAACGAGATTCGGTTGCTTTGTGGCGGATCAGAGAAAGAAGCAGGGGATGACCCAGAAGGATTTGGCTGCAAAAATCCAGGTGACCGACAAAGCGGTCAGCAAATGGGAACGTGGGCTCGGGTTCCCGGACATTAATACAGTTGAAGATCTGGCTGACGCTTTAGGGGTATCCATTGAAGAACTTATGAAGTCAGAAAGACAGAAGGCCGACGCGGTCGATGAGGAAGTAATGCCTAAGGAGGAACTTTCTCCCGCGGCTGAGGTGGTAGCGCTTGCTAAGGTGGACATGGCGGAGCAGCAGAAGACACTGTGCATAATTGCGCTTGTGACGACCGTGCTGTGCACAATCGCGGAGATTCTCGGGCACATGCAGTGGGACGCGGAAAAACTGCAACTTTCCGCCGACATCCCGTATACAGCAATCGTGCCGGGCGTGACGATTCTTGTGTACAGCCTGGTGCGGAGGCTGCAGGGTAAGAAAACCAACCAACTGTGGGCTCTCGGGCTCAGCCTGCTTCTGATTCCGGTCGTCCTGTTCTGCGGAGCATTTTTGTTCTGCGCGTTGTTCTTTTCAAAATAGAAAGGGCAAATACAATGTCGGCGCCACTAATTTCGGGGCTTCCGGCGGATTCTTCTTCGCTGAGGACATCTCGTGATACCTCTCCGCATTGACTTTCGGGGTTGCCTGTGATACATTAAGTTGGAAAATCTCATAGAAAAGAGGGAGTGCTATGTTTTCTTTTCTTTTTCAGTTAATAAGCCATTCGGATGACGGTTCCTATGTTTTGGAAAAGGGCGGATATGTCGTGCTCGGTATCGCGATATTCCTGCTGATTTGTGTTGCGGCAGCGTTGATGTCCGGTAAGGACAAGGGAGATTCCAGACGGGCAGTGCGCATGTCGGTTTCCGCGATTGCCATCGCGCTTGCTTTCATCACTTCGTACATTCAGGTGTTTAAGCTCCCGTGGGGCGGATCCGTAACGCTCTTCAGCATGTTCTTTGTATGCTTTGTCGGATACCTGTACGGGCCTTCTACCGGCCTTACGGCGGCATTTGCCTATGGCATTTTGCAGTTCCTTCAGTCCGGCGGCAGTTATATTCTGTCACTTCCGCAGGTGCTTTTTGATTACATCCTTGCATTTGCCGCACTCGGCATTGCCGGATTCTTCTATAAGAGCAAAAGGGGCCTGATTATCGGCTTCATCGCGGGATGTATCGCGCGCGGCGTATTTGCATCCATCGCGGGTTATCTGTACTGGATGGATTACATGCCCGAGAGCTTCCCGAAGAAGCTTGCGTTCCTGTATCCTATTGCCTACAACTACAGTTACATTCTGATTGAGATGGTGCTTACGCTGGTCCTTCTGGCGATTCCGTCCGTGCAGAAAGCCATCAAGCGTATTTCGTTCGAGGCAAAGAACAAGGATTGATAGAAGTATCTTAACAGAGAAATTTAAACAAAAGTGAGAAGAAATCGTCGAGGTTTCTTCTCACTTTTTTATGTCAGGGAAAGGTAAAGGCTGCCGACAACCCGGAGGACATGCTTAGCGCCCTTTGACGCACTCCTGCAGGTGCTCGATGTAGCGGCGGGTGAGGCCGGAGGGCTTGATGGATTCGTGCAGGATGTAGCCGATTTCCATGCAGTCGTCAACCTTCAGCGGCTTTGCGATGATGTTCGGGCCGTTCAGCTCTTCACTGATGACGCCGGAGCAGATCGTGTAGCCGTTCATACCGATCAGGAGGTTGAAAAGCGTCGCGCGGTCAAGGACCACAAGCTCCTTGTCGGCGTCCACGATGCTCAAAATCTCCTCCGAAAAGTAAAATGAATTATGTTCTCCCTGCTCGTACGAGAGCCGGGGATATGGCTTTAAATCCTCCAAAGTAATCTCGCGCTTTCCGGCGAGAGGAGAGTTTTTGCCGATAAATACATGAGGCCTTGCCGTGAACAACGGTCTGAATACCAGATTGTTGTCGCGCAAGGCTTTTTTGATTACGGTCCGGTTGAATTCGTTGACGTAGAGCACGCCGATCTCGCTGGTGTGCCGCGCCACATCTTCAATGATCTCATAAGTCTGCGTCTCGCGCACATGAAACTCGTAACGTTCCCCTTCAAACTCCTTAAGCAGCCGGACAAATGCCTCCACGACGAAGGAATAGTGCTGCGAAGATACGCAGAAGCGGGGCTTACCCGAGCTACTTCCGGTATAGCGTTCTTCAATCAGATCCGCCTGGTTGAGCACCTGCCTTGCGTAGCCGAGGAATTCCTCGCCGTCCGGGGTGATCTCGATTCCTTTCCGCGTACGCCGGAATATCGTAATGTCAAATTCCTTCTCAAGTTCTTGAATCGCCGAAGTTAAGCTCGGCTGCGCGATGAAAAGTTTCCCCGCGGCCTCGGTAATGTTGCCGGTTTCCGCGACGGTAACGATGTATTTTAGCTGTTTTAAAGTCATATCTGCCTCCCAAAGTGTAGTGAAAGAATGTGGATTCTGATGGAAATAGCAGCACTAAAATCCGGCTCCGGTCCGGAGTCATTGACAATGGGATTTGGCTTCTGCCGGAAGTTGTAACAATAGAATTATTCACACGAAAATAATTTACCATAGATTCAATCTATTATCAAGCGGCAAAAAGATGTATTTTACCTACTGGGTGGGTAGGTGTATACTTCGGGCTATGAAACGGAAAGGAGCTGACGCAATGAAAACAGCAATAATCGGATATCCGAGAATCGGAGAGAACAGAGAATTGAAATTTGCTTCCGAACAATTCTTCAGAGGGGAGATTAACGAGGCGGAACTTACGAAAGCGGCAAAGGAGATTCGAAGGAAGAACCTTTGCATCCAGAAGGAAGCGGGGATTGACTTTATTTCGTCCAATGATTTTTCGTTTTACGATAACGTATTGGACGCGGCGGTTTTGTTCAACATCGTGCCCGAGCGTTATAAGAAACTCGGGCTTGGGGAGCTTGAGACGTACTTCGCGATGGCGAGAGGTTATCAGGGCAACAAAGGCGACGTGAAGGCGCTTGCCATGAAGAAATGGTTCAACACGAACTACCATTACCTTGTGCCGGAAATCGACGACACGACCGAGATTAAGCTTGTCGGCAATAAGCCTTTTGCCGAATATCTGGAAGCAAAGGAGCTCGGAGTGGAGACGAAGGTTGCACTGGTCGGACCGTTCACGCTTCTGAACCTTGCGAAGTATACCGGAACTAAGAAGAAAGAGGATTTTACGGACGCAGTGATCGAAGCCTATACGAAGCTTCTCGGGTACCTGAATGAAATTGGCGCCGGCTGGGTACAGTTCGACGAACCGTATGCGGTAAAGGATATCGACGCCGCGGAGGCGCAGTTCTTTACGCAGATTTACAAAAAGCTTCTTGCGGCGAAGGGCAGCGTGAAAGTTCTTCTTCAGACTTATTTCGGCGATGTGAGAGACTTCTACGATCAGCTGACCGCGCTTGATTTCGACGGAATCGGAATCGATTTCATCGAGGGACGGAAGTCGCTCGAGCTGGTTGCTAAGGGCTTCCCGAAAGGCAAACTCCTCTTCGCGGGCCTTGTGAACGGCAAGAACATATGGCGC
>CADBTG010000155.1 GCA_902797475.1 uncultured Lachnospiraceae bacterium
GGATGCCTTCTGACCGATAGCAACATAGATGCAGTTCACGTTCTGCCCCTTCTGGTTAATGATCGTATCAATGGCGATAGCCGTCTTACCGGTCTGACGGTCGCCGATGATGAGCTCACGCTGTCCTCTTCCGATCGGGATCATCGAGTCAATTGCCTTGATACCGGTCTGAAGGGGCGTGTCTACGCTCTTTCTGCTGATAACACCGCTGGCTACACGCTCTACCTGGCGGAAGTTCGTCGCATTGACGGGTCCTTTGCCGTCAATCGGCTGTCCGAGGGCATTCACTACACGTCCGAGCATGCAGTCGCCTACCGGAACCTCTACCACGCGTCCCGTGGTCTGAACGCGGTCACCTTCGCGAATTGCGGAGGAATCGCCCAGCAATACGGCGCCCACATTGTCCTGCTCAAGGTTCATGACCATGCCGTAAACATCGCCGGGGAACTGAAGAAGCTCACCCTGCATGGCATTTTCCAGACCGTGAATACGGGCAATGCCGTCCGCCACCTGAATAACGGTACCGACATCCGATACAACCATGATCGAACTGTACCGCTTAATCTGTTCTCTGATGACAGAACTGATTTCCTGGGGTTTCAAATTCAAAAGTCTTTACCTACCTTCCTGCATATTCACTGTTCGTCAACGGATACCCGGCGAAGGCTCTTCGTCAGTTCGTCAAGCTTCGTGCGGATGCTCGCATCCACAATCCTGTCGCCGATCCGGACGGTCAAGCCTCCGATGAGGTTCTCATCCACGTCATAATGCATTTCAAACGAACGGTATTTTGTAATCTTCGTAAGACGTTCCGTAAGACGGTTCTTCTGGTCCTCGGTAAGAGGCATGGCGGAAACCACGTGGCATACGCCGATGCCGCGGTATTCGCGCACCTCGTCACAGAATTCCGAAAGGGCGGTCGTGATTTCGTTCTGACGGCCGTTCTTCACCATGATGCAAAGAAAGCCTGTCATCTCGTCACTGACTCTTCCGCGAAAACACATCTCGGTCATAGCGGTCTTCTCCTCGACATCCACACGCGGATGAGAGAGAAGCTTCGTAAAATCCGGATTGGTCTCGAATATGGTCCGGACAACCTCCGCCTCTTCGACAAGGCTGTCGATTACTTTTTGCTCTACGGCAAGCTCAAACAGGGCATGTCCGTAGGTTCCCGAAACTAATCCTGCCGCCATGTCGCATCACCCATTTCCCGAATTACGTCGTCCACAAGAGCTGCCTGCTTCTGCTCGTCCATCTTGTCCTTGATGAAACGGCCGGCCATTTCGCCCGCAACAGTAACAATCTCCTGCTTGATTTCGTCCTTTGCCTTGCTCTTTTCAAGCTCGACTTCGGCCTTGGTGCGCGTCATAATGCGGGCCGATTCTTCCTTGGCTTCCGCAATGATGGCTTCCTCACGGTCTTTCGCCCGGCGCTTTGCATCGGCCAGAATGCCGTCGGCCTCACGGTCCACGTCGCGAAGACGTGCATCGTATTCCTTCTTGAAAGCAAGGGCGTCCTCTTTCTCCTTTTCCGCAGCAGCAATGTCCTCCGCGATCTTGTCGCGGCGCTTCTGCATCAGGTTTCTGGCGGGATTAAACACCAGATAGGAAAGCAGAAAGAAGAGGAAGAAAACGGCACAGGCCACAATCAGTGCGTCGAAGATGAGCTGCCAGTCCAGGGCAAAGATTTTGTCTTTCAGCACCGGTTCTCCTGCGGTCTCAGTCAGATACAGAAGCCCGGCGGACAATAAACTGCTCACAATCATTCCTCCGTAACGGTGCCGTAATTATTTCGTATAAGGATTCGCGAAGATAAGGATGATGGCAACAACAAGGGAATAAAGACCTGTCGTCTCCGCAACTGCCTGTCCGAGAAGCATCGTGGTCATAACGGAACCCTTTGCACCGGGGTTACGTCCTACTGCAGCACAACCCTGGCCGGCAGCATAACCCTGACCGATACCGGGGCCCATACCGGCGATCATGCCGATTCCGGCGCCGAGACATGCAAGGCCTTCCACGAAAAACTTGTTAAACTCTCCCATTTTGATATCCTCCTGAAGATATTGGTATTGATTGGGGGTCGGTCTTCTGACCGGTTATTCATCAATCTTCGAAATTCTTCGCGATAAATACCATGGTCAGCATCGAGAAAACAAATGCCTGGATGGCTCCCGAGAAAAGATCGAAGTAGATATGCAGTACGCCCGGCCAGAACAGAAGCAGAAACTTCGGTAAAAGACCGTATATCAAAGCCATAATAATGGTACCGCTCAAAATGTTGCCGAACAGACGAAGGGACATCGAAATCGGTGTCGCAACCTCGCCGATGATGTTGATCGGCGTCAACGGAATCGGGTGGAACAAATCCGTCAGATGCTTCATCTTCTGATACCGGAAACCGTTGATATGAATTAAGAAAAATGTGATGATGGCAAGACCGAAGGTGATGCCGTAATCCGCTGTCGGCGGCCGAAGCCCGAATATGCCGACCGTGTTTGACAAAACCAAAAAGATCATCAGCGTTCCGATGTAATTGCAGAACCCGCGGAAATGCTTATCGCCCATGTTGGATCTTGTAATGCTGTCTATGGCATCTACCACAAGTTCAATGACGTTAAGCGCCTTGCCGGGCTCCTTTGAGGGGTCGGCCTTACGGATGATCCGGTTGGCTATGATTGCCAGTATGGTGATGACAAGCACTACAATGATGACGGAAATATGGGTATTGGTCAGCCAGAACGTCTTACCGAACAGTTCGAAGCTGGCATATCCGTTGATTCCGAGATCAAGACCCTGCTCCATTGTCATCTGCCTCCTTTATCGTAATGCGGCGACGCAGTCTGCGAAACAACGAATGCAGATACGCTGCCGGTTTAATCGAAAATGATGCCGCTATCGTTCCGGCTCCCATCAAAACCCCGCCGAAGAACATCGTGACGGCGTAGACGGCACAAGTCAGAAGATACCGGGTGACCGCCTGCTTTCTCGAGTATCGGACCGCTCCGTCCGGTGCGAGCATGACGGCTGTCGAGACGCTTCGGTACATGCGTCCGACCAAAAACAAAGCAAGTGCACAGCCGATTGCCACGCCGCACAAATATCTCCAGTGCGGCTTCAGAAAGATTCCGGGGATCAGGCATATAAGCGATATCACGATTATGCCGAACCGAAGGTCCTTAAGGGTTTCCTCGGCGTCCCGCATTTCCTCTTCGGCACGGGTGCTGTTCGCCGGGATGTAATCCGTGACCTCGTCGGGGTCTTCCTGCTCATCCCGCTCGGCGTCCGCTTCCGCGTCTATATCCTCCGGATTCTTATAATCCTCCGGTGAATCCTTGAACATCTCCCGGAACATCCCGCGAAGGCCGGGGTATCTCTCCCTCATGGCGTGCTCCTGTCTTCTTTTGCTTCTCTTTCCTGTTTCCAGCGGCGGAATTCCTCTTCTGCCTCGGAAACGGTCACATTTTCCTCGGGAATGGGCTTATCGTCCTTTACATAGCGCCGGACCATCACCCAGACGTTCCGGTATCCGACGGCTACACCGAGGAACATGCACACAATGAATACCGGCGCTTCGGCATGAATCAGGCGTCCGAGGTAGTACCCGCCGACGGCGCAGAGCGCAATCGGGGTCAGCATGCCGATGGCAATGCCCGAAATCAGCGTGACAACGGAATATTGCGCCTTCTGTTTTCTTCGTTGGAATAGTTTCATGCCAGGCCGTTACTCATCTGCCCTTTAAAGATTACTCTTCAATCTGGGCAATCCGGTTAATATGACGCTCTTCTCCCGAGAAAGGAGTAGAGAGAAATGTGTCGACAATCATCAGGGCGAGGCCGGGACCCACAACGCGGCCGCCCATTGCCAGAATGTTGGCATCGTTATGCTGTCTTGTCGCCTCTGCGCTGAATACGTCGTGGCACAAAGCGCAGCGGATGCCCTTTGTCTTATTGGCGGTAATCGAAATGCCGATGCCGGTGCCGCAGATCAGGATGCCCTTCTCGCAGCGTCCGGACGCAACCGCCTTGGCCACTTTCTTAGCGTAGATGGGATAATCGGTCGGAACAGGGGAATCCGTTCCGTAATCTTTAAAAGCAATGCCCTTGCCCTTCAGATGCTCTTTTACTTCCTGCATCAGGGCATATCCGCCGTGATCACAACCAAGTGCTATCATTTTGCCTGCCTTTCCCGCGTTACACGCGAACAATGTGATAACCTGCGGCTTTTAAAAGCCGGTTCATAATGGCGCTCCCGACTCCCTCCGAGCGGAAGCATTCGCCGAAAATGTAATCGGCGCCCATGTGGTCAAATTCCCGTAATGTATCAAACAAATGTGCCGCAACCGCATCCTCGTCGTCGCGGCTTCCGAGCGAGCAGACCGGAAAGCCTTCGTAACAATTCTTCGTCTCCTCCGAAGCAAGAATCGCAACCTTGAAGCCCTCTGCCTTCTTCTCCTCGGCGGCCGTTCTCACGGCTTTCGTGACATTCTTAAGCGTTCCCTCATATATCGTCAGCTGCCCTTTCGGCGCGTAGTGACGGTATTTCATGCCGGGTGCCTTCGGATGCAAAGCTTCGGACGGCTTTTCGGCAAGAATCGCCGGATCGTATTCCGCGTCCGGGAGAATCTCCCGCA
>CADBTG010000156.1 GCA_902797475.1 uncultured Lachnospiraceae bacterium
AGGCCGGTCTTTTTTTGCTTTGGGGGTGAACTTACCGTTGCGCTGTATTGCCTGTATCCGGCGGCCTGCCTCAGCAGGAAGGAGAAAGACTTGTATAACATCCTCCGGTGCGCCGCATAGCTTGTATTCAGGCGGCCGCGCCCAGAGGGGGGCCTGAGAAGGATTGTTCTCCTTCTTCAGGGCCCCCTGCTGAGGCAGGACGCCGAATATTACCAGAAAACTCCGGCGCACCGGAAGACGGTAACCGGTCCCCCTGCTGAGGCAGGTCGCCGTAAATTACCAGAAAACTCCGGCGCACCGGAAGACGATAACCAACCCTCCTGTTGAGGCAAGCTTCTGAACAAGAAAAAAGACACTCAAAGATTTACAAAAACGACACATTATGGTATTATTATTCTGTTGTACTATGAGCATTTTTATCCCAAACGAAAGAGGACCAGAAATATGTGCGGAATAGTCGGATATGTAGGAAATAAACAGGCAGGGCCGATACTCTTAGAGGGATTGGCTAAATTGGAATACAGAGGATATGACTCGGCGGGAATCGCGGTAAGAGACGGCGAGAATGAAGCAGAGGTGGTCAAGACGCTCGGAAGGCTGCAGAACCTGATTGAGAGGACGGACGGCGGCAAAGCCGTCAGCGGAACGTGCGGCATCGGCCATACGAGATGGGCGACGCACGGTGCACCCAGCCGGTCGAATGCACATCCGCATGTATCCGGCAACTGCACCGGCTCCGGATCCGGAAAGGTGGAGTCGTTAGTTGTCGGCGTACACAACGGAATCATAGAGAATTATCAGGAATTAAAGGCCAAGATGGAACGTCACGGATATGCGTTTTATTCCCAGACGGACACCGAGGTCTTGATCAAGCTTGTCGATTACTATTATCGCAAGTATAAGGTCGGCCCGATCGATGCGTTAGCCAAGACCATCGTTCGCGTGCGCGGATCGTATGCGCTTGCGGTAATGTTCAAGGATTATCCGAATAAGATATTTGTTGCCCGTAAGGATTCCCCGATGATCATCGGAAAGAACGACAGCGAGACATTCCTGGCGTCCGATGTTCCGGCGATTCTGAATCACACGAGGCAGGTTTATTACATCGGCAACCTCGAGATGGCCGAGCTCTCCGCGGGAGAGGTCACATTTTACAACCTCGACGGCGATAAGATTCAGAAGGAAATCACTGAGATTGAATGGGATGCCGAGGCAGCCGAAAAGGGCGGCTATGAGCACTTCATGATGAAGGAGATTCATGAGCAGCCGAAGGTGGTAAAGGATACGCTTCACAAATACATCCGCGAAGAAGGAAAATCCCTTCGCATCGACCTTTCCGAGGTCGGCATCACGGACGATTTCATCAAATCCTGCTCCCGCATTTACATCGCAGCCTGCGGTTCCGCATGGCATGTCGGCATGCAGGCTCAGTACGTGATGGAAGAGCTGACGGATCTTCCGGTTCGCGTGGAGCTTGCTTCCGAATTCCGCTACCGTAAGGCGAAGCTTACCCCGGGTGCGCTTGTTATCGTCGTGTCACAGTCCGGCGAGACGGCAGATTCGCTTGCGGCGCTCCGCATGGCCAAGGAGAACGGTCTGAAGACCATGGCCATCGTCAACGTTGTGGGAAGCTCCATTGCCCGTGAAGCGGATTATTGCATGTATACGCTTGCAGGTCCTGAGATTTCCGTTGCGACGACCAAGGCATACAGTTGCCAGCTGATTTGCTCCTATGTGCTTGCGGTTGCATTCGGTCAGGTGCGCGGAACGCTTGATGAAACGCAGACGCAGGCATACCTCAGCGAGCTTTTCTCGATTCCGGAGAAGATTCAGGCAGCGCTTTCCGACAAGGAAAGAATTCAGTGGTTCGCTTCGAAGTACGCCAACGCGAAAGACATTTTCTTCATCGGCCGCGGCATTGACTATGCCATTTGTCTCGAAGGCTCCCTGAAGATGAAGGAAATCAGTTACATTCATTCCGAGGCCTATGCGGCAGGAGAACTGAAGCACGGCACCATCTCGCTGATTGAGGACGGAACGCTTGTCATCGGCGTGCTCACACAGAGTGACCTGTACGAGAAAACCTTAAGCAACATGATGGAGTGCAAGAGCCGCGGAGCCTATCTGATGGGTCTTACGACCTATGGCAAATACGAC
>CADBTG010000157.1 GCA_902797475.1 uncultured Lachnospiraceae bacterium
ACGGACGGCACTGCGAAGATGAGCAAGTCGCTCGGCAACTGCATCTATCTTTCCGATACGGAGGAAGAGCTTCGTACCAAGGTCATGAGCATGTATACCGACCCGAACCACATTAAGGTTTCGGATCCGGGCTCTCTTGAAGGCAATGCCGTATTTACGTACCTGGATGCATTCTGTAAGCCCGAACATTTTGCAAAGTTTCTTCCCGAATACGAGAGTCTGGATGCTCTTAAGGAGCATTATCAAAGGGGCGGGCTCGGCGACGTTAAGGTGAAGAAGTTCCTGTTCGCGGTAATGAACGAACAGCTTGCGCCGATCAGGGAGAGAAGACTTGCCTGGGAGAAGCGCACGCCTGAGATTGTCGAGATCTTAAAAGCGGGCAGCATCGAGGCAAGAAAGGCCGCCGCACAGACGCTTTCCGAGGTGAAGAAAGCCATGCGGATTGACTATTTTGAAGATGAAGAATGGGTGAAAGGCGAGGTCTTGTAAGAGGCTTAGCCGGTTGATTCCCTGTTCTTTGAGAAGGTGGATTGGGAATGGAAGAAAGAAGAGATACATACTTCATTGAGAATGAAGTAAAGGTCAACAGGGTTTTAGTCAAGGCTGTTCTCTCAACGGTCCTGCTTGCGGCGTTTCTGGCGTTCGCAAAATGGAAGATGGGCTATGCCTCGTTAGAGTACATTGATGACCTTGTAATCGGCTGCGGTGCGGTTCTGGTTTCCGGACTTGCCTGGTTTTTGATGGCCAGAAATCCGCACAATTATGTCGTGAAGTATGTCCTTCTGATCGGTCTCCATCTCGGTATCTGCTATGCAGGCACCAAAATCGAAATCAACATTTACATGGCCTATGCACTGGTTCCGGCCATGTCCTGTCTGTTCTTCAGCAAATGGTTCACGGTCCGCGTCGGAGAGATCTGTTACTGCCTGATGTTAATTTCGCTCGGACTTCGTTCGGCTGTTGAGGCAACGATTCCGGTAAAGGGCACGGACAGCCAGATTACGTCCTTCGAATGGTTCGGCGTATACGGCTTCCGCATGACCATCGAATACCTTTTGATGTTCGTCATTCTGCTTTTGCTTGTATCGAAGATCGAGGACACGATTCTTGCGACGCAGGCGAAGACGAAGCAGATGAAGAAGATGCAGAAGCAGCTTATAACCGGCTTCGCAAACTTCCTCGAATCAAAGGATGAAAACACCGGCTTCCATATCAGAAGAACGGCCGATTACGCGAAGATGATTGCGGAAGAGCTTGTCCGCACGGGCTGTCATACCGACGAGCTGACGCCGAAGGCAATTGACGACCTGGGAATTGCGGCATCTTTACATGATGCAGGAAAAGTATACATCCCGGACGCCATCCTGCAAAAGGGCGGCGAGCTGACGCCTGAGGAATATGATGTAATCAAGTCCCACACCGTAGAGGGCGGCCGTCTGATCGAGATGAACCTGTCAAACCTCACGGACCGGGAACTCTATACGCAGATTAAGGACGTTGTCCTGTGTCACCATGAGTGGTGGAACGGAACTGGATACCCGCACGGCTACAAGGAAGACAGCATTCCGCTTTCCGCACGTATTGTTGCGGCAGCCGATACGCTTGACGCGCTTTTGAGCCAGAGAAGCTACAAGCCGAGCATGGACATCAACCAGGTCATGAATGTATTTGCGGAAGAGGAAGGGACGCATTTCGAGCCGTGCATTGCGGTTGCGGTCCGGAATCTGCAGAATGACATTAAGCGGTACATTGAACGTGAAGATATGCACATGCGTAATCTGAACGGCGGCGAGACGGAAGAACTGCGGTAGAAATTTGATATGGCATTTTCCCGAACGGGATAAATCGGAGGGTTAGGAATCTATGAATCGTATCGGATTTGACAACAACAAGTATCTGGAGATGCAGTCGGCCCGCATCAAAGAGAGAATCGCCAAATTCGGCGGAAAGCTTTATCTGGAATTCGGCGGCAAGCTGTTTGACGACTTCCATGCTTCCCGCGTTCTGCCGGGCTTTGAGCCGGACAGTAAGATCCGCATGCTGAAGCAGCTGAAAGAGGATGCGGAAATCGTTATCGCAATCAACGTAAACGATATCATCAAGAAGAAGGTCCGCGGCGATCTGAGCATCACCTATGATGTGGACGTGCTTCGTCTGATCGATGCCTTCCGTGAATACGGACTGTATGTCGGAAGTGTTGTTTTGACGCAGTTTGTCGAGCATGAGACGGTCATTCTGTATCAGCAGAAGCTTGAGGCTCTCGGCATTCGCGTATACCGCGCATACAAGATAGAGGGTTATCCGTCCAACATCAGCAAAATCGTCAGTGACGAAGGCTACGGCAAGAACGATTACATCGAGACGACCCGCTCGCTTGTCGTCGTCACGGCGCCCGGCCCCGGAAGCGGTAAGATGGCGACCTGCCTGTCGCAGTTATACCATGAACATAAGCGCGGCATCCGTGCCGGTTATGCGAAGTTCGAGACGTTCCCGATTTGGAACCTGCCGTTAAAACATCCCGTTAACCTTGCTTATGAGGCAGCCACGGCGGATCTGAAGGACGTGAACATGATCGATTCCTTCCACCTGGAAGCCTACGGCGAAAAGGCAGTGAACTACAACCGGGATCTGGAGGCGTTCCCGGTCGTGAAGAGAATCATCGAGAGGATCACCGGTGCGGAAGCGGAATACAAATCGCCGACAGACATGGGCGTGAACAGAGCGGGCTTCGGGATCATTGACGACGATGTCTGCCGGGAAGCG
>CADBTG010000158.1 GCA_902797475.1 uncultured Lachnospiraceae bacterium
CGGAATGCTTGCGGAAATGAAGAAGGATGCTTCGGGCTTTCACTCCTTTGTCAGACTCTCGGGGGTTCTTGCGCAGAGCACTCCGACCGAAAGCATTACGGAACTGGTCATGGCGTACATGCGGATGCTGTTCCATATCGACCTGATTAAGTTTAACCGGATTTTCCGCACGTTTGAGGAGCATCAGGACGAGCTTAACCGGCTGTTTCTTTCGACCGGAATGCTTGATGCGATGCGGGCCGTTGCGTCCTACCGCGTAAGCCGGAATGCTTACTGCGTGCCGATTCTCCGCAATGACCGCGGCGCGATTCTGAAGGCGGAAGGCATATGCCATCCGCTCGTTTCGGAGCCCGTTGCCAACAGCATCACGGCTGACCGGCCGGTACTTCTGACCGGCTCGAACGCGTCCGGTAAATCTACGTTTTTGAAGACGCTTGCCGTCAACGCAATCCTTGCGCAGACCGTGCATACGGTGCTTGCAGATGCTTACGAGGCTTCTTATTTCCGGATCCTTTCTTCGATGGCGCTTCGCGACGACCTTGCGAAGAAGGAAAGCTATTACATCGTGGAAATCCGTTCTTTGAAGCGAATCATGGATGCTTCCGAGGGAGAGTATCCGCTTTTGTGCTTTGTCGACGAAGTGCTTCGCGGAACGAACACGGCCGAACGGATTGCCGCAAGCTCACGGATCCTTCGGTATCTTGCGGAAAAGCATGCGCTTGTCTTTGCGGCAACGCATGATCTGGAGCTTACGTCGCTTCTTAGTGATGTATATGAAAACTATCATTTCAGTGAGCAGGTCAGGGACGATATCGTCGTATTTGACTACCGGTTAAAGCCCGGAAAGGCGAATTCGAGAAATGCGCTGAAACTGCTTAAGATGATGGACTATCCGAAAGAGATTACGGACAGTGCCAACACGGCCGTCGAGCAGTTCCTTACGACCGGCGAGTGGCAGTAGAAACAAGGGGAAGGCATGGACAGAAAGGAAGTAACCCTGTTTACGGACGGGGCGGCAAGAGGAAATCCCGACGGGCCCGGCGGCTACGGCGCCGTTTTACGGTATGTGGATGCGAAAGGGCAGGTTCACGAACGGGAGTACTCAGCCGGGTATCAGAAAACGACGAATAACCGGATGGAGCTGATGGCGGCGATTGTCGGTTTGGAAGCTCTGAAGATGCCCTGCGCCGTTTCGGTCTATTCCGATTCCCAATACCTCGTGAAAGCTTTCACGGAGGAATGGATTGAACGATGGATCCGAAAGGATTTCCGCGGCGTGAAGAATCCGGAGCTTTGGAAGAGGCTTCTTGCGGCCATGAAGGGCCATGAGGTTCATTTCTTCTGGGTCAAAGGACATGCGGGGCATCCCGAGAACGAACGCTGCGACAAGCTGGCGACTTCGGCCGCCGACGGAGAAGAGCTCCTTCTTGACGACGGGGGAGATCTGAAAGAAGAGATTCCCGCACCGCCACGGGATGCGGAGAGTATTGAGGAAGCATAGCATTTTCCAGCTTCCATAGGAGGACGGAATGGATATTCCGAGAGAGCAGTTATCACCCATGATGGTACATTACCTGGACACGAAGGACCAGGTAAAGGATTGCATCCTTTTCTACCGTCTCGGGGATTTTTACGAAATGTTCTTCGATGACGCCGAGCTTGTCGCGAAGGAACTCGAGCTTACGCTGACAGGCAAAAGCTGCGGCCTTGAGGAAAGGGCGCCGATGTGCGGCGTGCCGTTCCATGCGGCGGATACGTATATCACGCGTCTTGTCGAGAACGGCCATAAGGTTGCCATCTGCGAGCAGGTGGAGGACCCGAAGCTTGCTAAGGGCATGGTGAAGCGTGAAATCGTGAGAATCGTGACGCCCGGCACGAATACGGCGCCGGGAAGCCTTGACGAGACGAAGAACAACTATCTGATGTGCATCATTCGCCGCGATGATCTTTACGGCATTTCCGTAATCGATGTTTCCACCGGCGACTATTACGTCACCGAAGCGGAGAATCTTCGCAAAGTCAGCGACGAGATTACGAAATATGCACCTTCCGAGATCGTGTGCAACCCCGCATTTTACATGAGCGGCTTTGACATGGCGGATCTCACGGACCGGCTCGGAATCGCGGTTTCCACGCTCGGCGACTGGATGTTTGAAAAGGATAACTGTGAAAAAGTCCTGAAGGACCATTTCCACCTTGGCAGCCTGTTCGGACTCGGACTCGGGGACATGCCCGCCGGTACCGAGGCTGCGGGCGCGGTGCTTAATTACCTGTATGATACGCAGAAGAGCACGCTTGCGCATATTACCGAAATCAAGCCCTACCGTTCGGGCCGTTATATGATTCTCGACAGCTCCACAAGAAGAAACCTTGAGCTGACCGAAACGCTTCGCGAAAAACAGAAGCGCGGCAGCCTTTTGTGGGTGCTTGATAAGACAAAGACCGCAATGGGTGCGAGAATGCTTCGCATGTTCGCCGAGCAGCCGCTTCTTGACGCGGACGAGATCAAAAAACGTCAGCAGGCGATTCGTGAGTTCAACGAGCATATGATCACGCGGGAAGAAATCCGCGAATACTTAGACGCCATCTACGATCTTGAGAGACTGATCTGCCGGATCAGTTATCAGAGTGCGGGGCCCAGAGACCTGATTGCCTTCAAAAGTTCCCTGGCGATGCTGCCGCATATCAAAAGACTGCTGTCCGATTTTTCAGGGGAGCTTCTTTCGGAGGAAGCCGGGAACCTTGATCCGCTGACCGATTTGTATGATCTGATCGAGGCTGCAATCGATCCCGACCCGCCGCTTCAGTCGAAAGAAGGCGGCATCATCCGGACCGGTTACAACGAAGAGGTGGACCGCTTAAGAGATGCCAAAACGAGCGGCAAGCAGTGGCTTTCGGAGCTTGAGGAACGCGAGCGCGAGAAGACCGGCATCAAAAACCTCCGGATCAAGTTCAACCGCGTGTTCGGCTACTATCTTGAGGTCACGAATTCCTTTAAGGAACTTGTTCCGCCCGATTGGATCCGCAAGCAGACGCTTACCGGCGCGGAGCGTTTCACAACGCCCGAGCTGAAGGAACTCGAGGATACGATCCTGAATGCGGAGGACAAGCTGTTCTCCCTTGAGTACCGGCTGTTCGTTTCGGTCCGCGACAGAATCTTCGCAGAGGTTGAGAGAATTCATAAAACCGCCAAGGCCGTTGCCGTCATCGACGCATTAGCGAGCCTTGCTTATGTTGCGGAGCGCAACAATTACGTCTGTCCGGAGGTCCGTGAAAGAGGACCCGTCATCATAAAAGACGGCCGTCATCCCGTCGTGGAGCAGATGATCCCGAACCGCATGTTTGTGGCAAATGACACGCTGCTTGACAACGGTCAGAACCGCGTCAACATCATCACGGGACCGAATATGGCCGGTAAATCGACCTATATGAGGCAGACGGCGTTGATTGTTTTAATGGCACAAATGGGAAGCTATGTTCCTGCTTCCTCTGCCGAAATCGGAATCGTGGACCGGATTTTCACCCGTGTCGGCGCAAGCGACGATCTGGCAAGCGGACAGAGCACGTTCATGGTGGAGATGACGGAGGTTGCCAACATCCTTCGGAATGCCACGAAGGACAGTCTGCTCGTTCTCGATGAAATCGGCCGAGGCACAAGCACCTATGACGGACTTGCGATTGCCTGGGCAGTCATCGAGCATGTTGCCGACCCGCATCTGATCGGCGCGAAGACACTGTTTGCGACGCATTACCACGAGCTGACCGAGCTTGAGGGCAAGCTTGAAGGCGTATGCAACTATTGCATTGCGGTTAAGGAACAGGGTGACGATATCATTTTCCTCAGAAAGATCGTGCGCGGCGGTGCCGATAAGAGTTACGGCATCCAGGCGGCAAGGCTTGCCGGCGTTCCGGATGCGGTTTTGAACCGCGCGAAGGAAATCGTGGAGCAGCTTGTAGCCAACGATCTTGCGGAAAAGGCGAAGAACATCCGGGTTGTGGATACCGGAGTTCCGAAGCCGAAAAAGGTACAGAAGCAGGCCGAAATCGAAGGCCAGCTGAGCCTGTTCGGAACACCGGAAACCAATCGGGTCGCGGAACAGATCAGGGAAACCGATCTTTCCCGGATGACACCGATTGAAGCACTGAATTTCCTGTATAAGCTGCAGGAGGATCTGAAGCACTGATTCCAATCGGTTGCTGAAAGATAAATACCGGGTTTCCCGTGCCGGCTTCGGGAGAAACGGAAGGAATGCGTAAAAGCCGGAATCAGGGGGCAGACCCCATCGCGTAAAGAAGAGGATTTTTATGGAACAAGTGTATCGTGTGCACCTCGGACCCGCCCGCTGCGGCGCGGATCTCGGGGACGGAAGCGAGCGCGGGTTATATGTGGATCAGGATACGATTCTGCGTAAGCTCGGGCGCCCGCATCGTCAGATTAATCTGATGTATTGCTATTATCCGAATGACCCCGGCTGGCCGAAGCGGGCGAGCGAGGCATTCCCCAAGGACAAACCGGAATTTGCCTGGAGTTATCCTTATGATGATTATTTCCCGTACGGCGGCGGCATCGGCGGGAATCCGGATGCGGAAGTGTTTCAGCGCATGCGGGACATCCGCCGGCACGGACAGGATGTATGCCTGACCGTTACGATGGATCCGTTTCTTTCGGACGAACATATCACGGCTGTGGCAAGAGACCTTCGGACTTACGGAAGAGTAACCGTAAGAATCAATCACGAGGCTACCGGTTCGTGGTTTTCGTTCAATAAAAGAGCGACTTATGAGCAGGTTGCCGCATTCTTTGTAAGGTGTGCGGAGATCTTCCATCGGGAAGCGCCGAACTGCAAGATTGTGCTCTGTCTGGACGGCTGCAAA
>CADBTG010000159.1 GCA_902797475.1 uncultured Lachnospiraceae bacterium
TACCCGTCGGAATAACCGCAGGCGCTGCCTTCTTTTGTATGGCTGTGTGTCTCAATCTTGTACATGTGTCCTCCGGCCTTTACATCTCGTATCCGACAAGAAATGCCTGCTTGTTCAGTTCAACGGTCTTAGGCGGTACGGTATTCTCGATTACCTTAAGCCAGTCTTCCTTAGAAAAGTCCATATGCTTTGCAGCCATTCCGAGAACAATCGTGTTAAATGCCTTCGTGTTGCCGAGCTTTCTGGCTTCCGAAAGCGCATCGATTCTAAGCACTTTATACTTCTTCTCGAGGTTCTCAAGAATGCCTTCGGGATACTGCGCATCGCCGATGACAACCGGCATCGGATCGATTCTCTGATCGTTCACGATAATGACGCCGTCCTTCTTGACAAAATGTGCATAACGGAGTGCCTCAAGGCGTTCAAAAGCGATCAGAACGTCTGCCTGTCCTTCCTCAACGATCGGCTCGAAAACCTTCTCGCCGTAGCGGACAAATGTCACAACGCTTCCGCCTCTTTGGGCCATTCCGTGTACCTCGGAAAGCTTTACATCATAACCGGCAGCTCTCGTAATGCCGCCGAGGATTCGGCTCGTAAGGAGGGTTCCCTGTCCGCCGACGCCGACAATCATAATATTTTTCGTCTCCATCGTCTTATACCTCCACTCTTTCGATTGCGCCGAATTTGCAAAGCTGTGCGCAAAGGCTGCAACCGTTGCACATCGTGTCATTTATGGTCACCGTGCCGTCTGCATTCTTCGTGATTGCAGGGCAGCCGGGTTTCATGCACATGCCGCACTTCTTACATTTTTCATTGTTCGAACGGTACTGAACCGTAACCTTCTTCTTGTTAAGAAGCGCACACGGAGCCTTTACGACAATTACGCTGAGTTCGGCCTTTGCCGTCTCCTGCTTAATGACGCGCTCCAGTTCCGGAACATCAAAGGTATTCACAACCTGAACGTTCGGAACGCCCATTGCCTTGCAAAGAGCCACGACATCGATTGCGTTGACGATATCGCCCTTCAAGGTCTTACCGGTACCTGCATGGTCCTGGTGACCGGTCATGCCGGTGGTCGAGTTATCGAGAATCAGCACCGTGCCGGTAGCCTGGTTGTAAACCATATTCATCAGGGAATTCACGCCGGTATGCATGAAGGTCGAATCACCGATGACGGCAACCCAGTTGCGCACATAATCGGAACCCTTCGCCTTCTCCATTCCGTGAAGCGTGCTGATGGAGGAGCCCATGCAAACGGTCGTGTCGACAACGCCGAGGGGCGCTACCGCACCGAGCGTATAGCATCCGATATCGCCGGCAGCATGCAGACCGAGTTTCTTTAATACGTAAAATGTGGAGCGATGCGGGCAACCGGGGCAGAGAATCGGAGGACGGTTCGGAACCTGTGCAGCAGCCTCAAGGTTCAGATCCATTCCGAGGATAGCTTTGCGAAGCATGTTCGCGCTGTACTCGCCCTGTACCGTAAAGATTTCCTTGCCGGTGCAGGCAATGCCCATTGCCTTAACCTGCTCCTCGATGATCGGATCAAGCTCTTCCACGATGTAAAGTTTCTCAACCTTCGAAGCAAAATCGCGGATCATCTGCTTGGGAAGCGGATTCACAAGACCGAGTTTCAATACCGAAGCATTCGGGAGTACTTCCTTCACGTACTGATAAGGAATGCCGGACGTGATGACGCCGATCTTCGTGTCGTTCATTTCCACACGGTTAATCGGAAATGTCGCCGCATCCGCAGCCATCTTATTCTCACGTTCCTCAACATACAGATGTCTGACCTTTGCCATTCCGGGCATCATGACATTCTTGCGGATATTCTTCTCGTAAGGCTTGTCCGGACGCTCCTCGCGTTCGCAAAGCTCTACAAGGCCCTGGGAATGCGCAAGTCTCGTGGTCGTGCGGACCATGACCGGAGTGTCGTAGCGTTCAGAAAGCTCATAGGCAAATTTCACGAATTCCTTCGCTTCGTTGCTGTCAGAAGGCTCGATGACCGGGACCTTAGCCGCTCTTGCAACGGCACGGCTGTCCTGCTCGTTCTGGCTTGAATAAAGACCCGGATCGTCAGCGGCAATCATGACAAGACCGCCGTTCACGCCGATATAGGAAACGGTATAAAGCGGGTCGGATGCAACATTCACGCCGACATGCTTCATCGAAACAAGAGAACGGACTCCTGCCATGGAAGCACCGATGGCAACCTCCATCGCTACCTTCTCATTCGGAGACCATTCTGCATAGATTTCATCGTATTTGACAACGTTCTCACTGATTTCCGTGCTCGGAGTACCCGGATATGCTGCGGAAACCTTCACGCCGGCTTCATAAGCACCTCTTGCGATTGCTTCGTTGCCGAGCATAATTTTCTTTTCTGACATAGGAAAACCTCCCTCAAAATAGATGGCTGACATACTCGAAATATTATAGCATTCAAACAGGGAAAATGCAACAAATCCCTTGAAAATGCTTTTCGAAAACGGGATTCTGTGATATGATGAAAAAAAACGAAATGTGAGGACTTGCCATGAAACTCTGGGGCGGACGTTTTACGAAGGAAACGGATGAACTTGTGAATCGTTTCAACGCTTCCCTTCCCTTTGATCAAAGGTTTTACCATCAGGATATCAGGGGCAGCATTGCCCATGTCACAATGCTTGCCAAGCAGGGAATCCTGACCGATTCCGAGCGTGACGAAATCATTGCCGGATTGAGAGGAATCGAAGCAGACATCGATTCCGGAAAGCTGAGTCTGAATTCCGATGCGGAAGACATTCACAGCTTTGTCGAATCCAATCTGATTGACCGTATCGGGGATGTCGGGAAGAAGCTTCACACCGGCCGCAGCAGAAACGACCAGGTGGCTCTTGACATGCGTCTTTATGCAAGAGATGAAGTGCTTCAGACGAGAAGCCTTGTAAAACATCTGATGGAAACTCTCCTGTCCCTCATGGAACAGAATACCGAAACCTATATGCCCGGTTTCACGCATCTGCAGAAGGCCCAGCCGGTTACTCTGGCGCATCATATCGGGGCTTATCTTGAGATGTTCCGCCGCGATTACGGAAGGCTTTCGGATATATACGAAAGAATGAATTACTGCCCTCTCGGCGCCGGTGCCCTGGCGGGAACCACGTACCCGTTAGACCGTGCCTATACGGCTTCGCTGCTTGATTTTTACGGCCCTACCGTGAACAGCATGGATTCTGTTTCGGACCGGGATTATCTAATCGAATACTTAAGCGCAGGTGCTACGATTATGATGCATCTGAGCCGCTTCTGCGAGGAAATCATTCTTTGGAATTCGAACGAATACCGTTTTGTGGAACTTGACGATGCCTACTCTACCGGTTCGAGCATCATGCCCCAGAAGAAGAACCCGGATATTGCCGAGCTGATTCGCGGCAAGACCGGCCGTGTTTACGGCGCCCTCACTTCTCTTCTTACCACGATGAAGGGCATTCCGCTTGCGTACAACAAGGATATGCAGGAGGACAAGGAGCTTACCTTCGACGCAATTGATACGATCAAAGGCTGCATTTCCCTGTTCGACGGCATGATTGCCACGACAACCTTCCGTAAGGACGTCATGAAGAAAAGCGCCACGGGCGGCTTCACGAATGCAACTGATGCAGCGGACTATCTGGTTAAGAAAGGCGTTCCCTTCCGGGATGCGCACGGCATCATCGGTCAGCTGGTTCTTCTTTGCATCGAAAAGAATTGCGCGATGGACGACCTGAGCCTTGCCGATTACCAAAGCATATGCCCGGTCTTCGAGCAGGACATCTACGAAGCCATTTCGCTTGAAACCTGCGTCGAGCGAAGAAATACAACAGGAGCCCCGGGACCGAAGGCAATCCGGGAAGCAATCGAATATGAGCGTCAGTTCCTAAGGAACTGCAAATAGAAATCCGGCCGGACAGAGCATGCATCTGTCCGGCCTTTTTAATTTTGCTTTCGGCGGAAAGGAGGCGCCTATGAAAGTATATCTGCCATATAACGAATTAAAAGCCCTTCCGAACTTTATCAAACGGGACGAAGCAGTCCCCTTTAAGAGAATCGGCGATCTTTTAGAACATCTGCGGCGCCAGACCGGCTCGGAGCCCTGCATCCTGATCGTAAACAGTTCGATTGAAAACGACGTTTTGACGCACATTCTGTTCTGTTTCCCGGAGATCACGGCCATCCCGATGAAGGAACTTCTTTACACATTTGTCGTGCTGCAAATCCGCATCATCCGCATCTCCCCGATGTTCTCCGTAAGAACCGACCGCCTTTTGTACATTGAATGCTGCAAACGAAAGCTGTATTTTCATTTTCCGGATTACTGCCGGTCCATAAACCATTCGGCGAAAAGCCTTCCGGATATGAAACAATACGGAATCATCCGGTGCCATACGAGTTTTTTCGTGAATCTGTCCTGCATTGCGGAAATCACGGTGAGGGATATCCTGTTGCAAACCGGCGAAATCATACCGATCAGCCATAAGTATTACGGTCAAATCAAAAAATACCGAAACAAGCCAATCTGCTGACTTATTTCGGTATTTTTATCATTCAAGAAACATGGCATCGCCGAAGCTGAAGAAACGGTATTTCATCGAGACAGCCTCCTCATATGCCTTAAGGACCTTTTCCCTGTCGGCAAATGCGGACACCAGCATGATGAGCGTGCTCTCCGGCAGATGAAAGTTCGTAATCAGGGCATCCACTTCCTTAAAA